>DATNQI010000040.1 GCA_036704125.1 Pantanalinema sp.
GGGCAAGACCAAGACCTACAGCGTCGTCCTGACCAAGTAATCCCCCATCGAGTCAAGAGGGGCACCCGCGCGGGTGCCCCTCTTGACTCGATGGGGGATTACTTGGTCAGGACGACGCTGTAGGTCTTGGTCTTGCCCACCCTGCCCCACCAGTCGATCTGGCGCATCGTGACCGTGCCGGTCATCCTGAGCTGCCCGTTTTCGCGGATCAGCTTCAGGTTGCAGTTGACCGTGCCCTCGGAGTCCAGGTACGCGGTCTTCTTGTCGTCGGCGAAGGCGCCGTTCGTCGAGAATTCCGTCGGGGGCAGGTTGTCGAAGGCATCCGCCCGGAACCAGCTGTCGAAGGAGTACTTGATGTTCTTGTTGCTGAACTTCTGGACGACGACCTGGTAGTCATAGGCGTTGCCGCTCTGGCCCTTGCTCTTCCAGGCGCCGACCCAGTCCTCCATCGAGAAGCCCTTGTCCTTGTCCTTGTCCTTGTCCTTGTCGTTGTTGGTGACAACGACAGGGGCCGGGGTCGGGGTCGGCTTCACGACGACAGGGGTCGGGGACTGGGCCGGGATCGGATTCACGACGACAGGAGCCGGGGTGGCCGTGGGCAGCGAGGTGACGTTGCTTGAGCCGGGCAGGTTGACATCGCGGCCGCTCGTGCCTGCGGAGGCGGGCTCCTTGGCGTTCGAGACGACGGCCTCGTCCGCCTTGAAGGCGGTGCGCTTCTGCGAGCCGGCCACCGAGGTGACGCTGCCGCCGCTGCCGCTATCCGAGAGGAAGGTCGCGCTCTTAGCCTTTGCCGCCTCGCTGGAGGCCAGCGCGACGGGCACCTTGGCGAGCATGACTTCCTGGTTCTCGGTACGGAAGTCCTCCTTGACCAGGTAATCCCAGAGGTCCGCGCCGGTCCCTGCGACCGTGTCCTTCTCGGGGCTCCCCGTGTCGCCCCAGGCGCCCACCTCGAAGTTGGGGTCGTTGTCGCGGATGATCGCCCCGCTGATCTGGTCTCGCCACTCGAAGACGAAGAAGTTGGTGGTCTGGGCCTGCTTCTGCTTCATGTTGTAGAGCGTCCAGGGGGTCTGGTACTGGGCGTCGTTCCACTTGTCGGATCGTACCAGCTTGTAGACCGAGTAGATGCCGCCGCTCAGCAGCTCCTTCGAGGGGTTCTTGAGGTCGGTGCGAACCTCTCGAGGGGTCTTTCCGACCAGCTGCTTGGCGCCGTCGAAGCGCTGGGCGGCGGCGGGGACGTAGCGGTAGGCGACCGAGGAGTTTGCCAGCTTGCGGCCCTGGTACACGTCGGGCACGAAGACGGTGGAGGTGGTGGTCCCGTTCAGCTGCCAGGCGGCCAGGGCCGGAGCGGCCGGGAGGAGGGTCGCTGCGCCGACGAGGGCGAGCACGGCCTTACCGAAACGATGGTTACTCATATCGCTTATCTCCCTTCACTCACGAGCGCTTACTCGGCGTCCTTGTTCGCGAACCAGACTTCCTGGACGTCGAACGCCTTTCCGCGTCGCGTGAAGCTTGCGCGCTCCAGGTACTCGCCCTTGTCGGTCTGCACGATGCGCGCAGGCAGCTTGATCTCGGTGATGCCGAGCGAGGACAGGGTGTACAGCTCCTTGGCGACCGCCTTGCCGTCGCCGTCGTCGATCCAGACGAGCATGTCGTCGAGGGTCTTGCCCGAGAGGATGCCCAGATTGGCGCTGACCGGGTTGGAGCCTGCGGCGGCGACCTGTCCGTTGGGATCGAAGACCTTGGCGAGCTTCTGGAAGCCACCGACGTGGCCGCCGTCGTCGCCGAACAGGTTGGCGATGCTCAGCTCCTTGCCCTGCTTGACGAGGTCCATGGCCCGGTTCTTGCGGTTGTCGACCAAAAAGCCGTCGCCGCCCTTGATCCACTCGGTGCGCACGGGCTTGCCTGTCCCCTTTAGGTCGAAAAGAACCGACCCATCGGCGACGAAAGTCTTGTTCTCCTTGGCCCGGAACTTGGCAGCGCTCTTGCCCGTCACGTCGATCGTGCCGTTGCCGTTGAGATCGAGGACCAGCGGATCGATCTCGCGCGTATGGTTGTGGTAGTCGGAGGCCCAGTCCGACCCCATCTCGCTGTACCAGGCAGCCGGAATGGAGGAGCCGCCCGACCACCAGTCCATGACGCGCCCCCAGTCGCCCGCGTCCAGGTGACTCACGTCGCCGCCGGCGGCCCAGCGGACCGCGTCGTCATAGGCGGCCTGCGACACCCCGGGGGGGAGGGGATTCACGTAGGAGTAAGTCTGCTTGGTGATGGTGACGAAGTTCCCTCGCACGCCACCACTCGTTCCCCGGGTCGCCGAATGGCTGGTGACGGTCCGGGTGTTGCCGGACACGACATCCCCCTGGGGGGGGACATCCTTGTAATCGACGGCGAGGCTCTGGTTGGCGAAAAGGGTGAAAATACCAGCGGAAAGTCCAATCGTGAGGGCTCGGCTCAGCCATGGTTTCTTCATGGGTAGCTCCTTTTGCAAGATGTGACCCGCTTTCCAAGCGAACCATCCAACTTGAACGCTTGCTCCCCTTGTTCCCCGTAAAACCTAATAGTTCTCAAGAATTTTCACGTTTCCCCCACAGATCGAAGCAATTATTCAACTTCTTAAATATCATCACACATCCCTTAACCCGGATTAAAGAAAACCCGATCTCGCTCGTGATCGGGTCGGGGGTCGCCTTCCTCGTGCAACCCCCTAGACACAGACCCCTCGAACTCATCCGGTTCGAGGGGTCTGTTTCTAGGAGGCGGGCGCTTAGGGGAGCTTCGCGGCCGAGGCCGGCAGCAGCTCCCAGTTGGGCTTGAAGACGTCTTTGGGCTGGATGGTCTTCTTGGCCTTGAGGTAGTCGATGATCAGCTCGCGGATGCTCTCCTGGCGATCGTAGACGACGGGGCAATCCTTGAGCATCTCGTAGCCCCCGCCTCCGCTGTGGCGGTAGGAGTTGAGGGCCATGGTGAACTCCTGCTCATCAGTGACCGGCTTGCCCTGGTGGGACAGGCCGACGATGCGGCTGCCGATCGGCTTGCTGAGGTCGATCTTGTAGTCCACGCCCGACACCATGTCGTAGTTGTAGGTGCGGACCTCGGGGTTGATCTTGACTGGGCCGCCGTCGAAGGCCTCGTAGTAGCGGGCCGCGAACTCCAGGTACTTCTTCAGCGTCTTGCCGTTCAGCTTGATGGCCACCATGTTGTTCTCGTAGGGGTAGAGCCCCGCGATGTCCGCGATGGTGATGTCACCCTTGGCGAGCACCGCCTCCAGGTTGAAGGAGGCCGCCGAGGCGAGCTGAGCGCCGGTCGCCTTGCGCTGCACCTCGTTGATGAGGTCCAGGATCGGCGTGTCCTTGACGACGCTCTCCTTGGCCGACCACTCGGCGTCGGTCTTGGCGATCGGCGAGTGAACGTACTTGACGGTGGCGTCGTGGGCGACCTTGGTGGCCGTCATGACGTCAGGGTCGGGGGTCACGCCGTCCACCCCGAGGGTGTTGGTGCGCTTCGAGACGACCTTCCAGTGGCCATCTTCCTTGACGAGCTTCACGTCGCCGACGACCAGGCGGCGGCCCCAGAGGGAGGCCTGCGCGATGGCGACGCCGTTGACGGTCTCGCTGGGCACGTCCTGGTGCGAGTGACCGGCGAAGATGACGTCGATGCCGGGCACCTCTCGGGCCAGGTCCATGGCCACGTTCTCGGGCGGCAGGCCCGAGGAGGGGGAGTAGCCCGTGTAGGGCGGCACGTACGTACCGCCGAGGCCCGCGTGCGGGATGGCGAGGATGAGGTCCGCGCCCTTGGCCTTGATCTCGGGGACCCAGCGCTTGGCCGACGCGACGAGGTCGCGGGCCTCGAGGGTGCCCTTGATGTTGTCCTTGTCCCACAGCACGATGCCGGGGGGGGTGAAGCCGATCACCCCGACCTTGACCCCGGCCACCTCCTTGATCACGTAGGGGGTGAAGAGGGTCTTCTCGGTGCCGGCGTGATAGATGTTGCAGCTGATGAAGGGGAACTGCGCCTCCTTCTCGGCCTGCTTGAGGTGGGGGACCCCGAAGTTGAACTCGTGGTTCCCGACGCCGAAGACGTCGTACTTCATGGCGTTCATCGCCTGGATCATGGGGTTGGGGCCGCGGTCGTTTTGGACCTTGGCCTGGACGTAGGGCAAGGGCGAGCCCTGAAGCATGTCGCCCGAGTCCACCAGCAGGGTGTGGGGGTTCCTGGCGCGGTACTGCTTGATGAGGGTGTAGACCTTGGCGAGACCGAGGGCCTCGTCCTTGTCGCTGTAGTAGGTCGTGGGGTAGACGTGGCCGTGCACGTCGGTGGTGCCCAGCAGGGTCAGCTCGACCGACTGGGGAGCGGCCTGAACGGCGAAGCCCTGCCCCAGGAGGAGCAGAGCCGCGCCGAACGATGCCGCCAACTTGCGCTTATGAGTGTTCAAGAGAAAGACCTCTCATAAAGACGAGTGAGGGCGTTATTCAATTGGGGACCTAGCGCATCACCCTGGCGCCGCCGAGGATGTCGACGGCCTTCAGGCGGATGACGGCGCGATGGAGGGCGGCCTCCGCCACCATGTCCTTGACCTTGGCGGCCTGGACCTCGGCGCGCTCCTTGGCCTGGCGGGCCCGGATGGCGTCGATCTCGGAGGCGCGCTCGGCGGCGTCCGTGAGGATGGTGACCTTCTCGGGCTGGACGTCCAAGAAGCCGCCCATCACCGCCACCACTTCGCGCTTTTCGCCCTGGTGGACCGTCATGAGGTCCATGTTCAGGCGGGTGAAGAGGGGGGTGTGGCTGGGCAGGATACCCAGCTCCCCCTCGACGCCGCGCACCGCGATGAAGTCGACGTCCTCGGCGAAGACCACCCGATCGGGCGAGATGACTTCGAGCTTGAAGGGCATGGCTTAGCCCTTCGCCTGAAGCTGCTTGGCCTTCTCGACGGCTTCCTCGATGGAGCCGACCATGTAGAAAGCCTGCTCGGGAAGGTCGTCGTGCTTGCCTTCGCAGACTTCCTTGAAGCTGCGGATGGTGTCCGCGAGCTTGACGTACTTGCCGGGGGAGCCGGTGAAGACTTCCGCGACGAAGAAGGGCTGCGAGAGGAAGCGCTGGAGGCGGCGGGCACGGGCGACCGTGATCTTGTCCTCGGCCGAGAGCTCTTCCATGCCGAGGATCGCGATGATGTCCTGCAGCTCCTTGTACTTCTGGAGGATGCGCTGGACTTCGCGAGCGACGGCATAGTGCTCCTCGCCGACGACGCCGGGATCGAGGGCGCGCGAGGTCGAGGCCAGCGGATCCACCGCGGGGTAGATGCCGATCTCGGTGAGCGCGCGGCTCAGGTTGGTGGTCGCGTCCAGGTGAAGGAACGCGGTGGCCGGAGCCGGGTCGGTGTAGTCGTCAGCGGGCACGTAGATCGCCTGGATCGAGGTGATCGAGCCGTCCTTGGTCGAAGCGATGCGCTCCTGGAGGCCGCCCATCTCGGTGGCGAGGGTGGGCTGGTAGCCGACCGCCGAGGGCATGCGGCCCAGGAGCGCCGACACTTCCGAGCCCGCCTGGGTGAAGCGGAAGATGTTGTCGATGAACAGCAGCACGTCCTGCTTCTGCTCGTCGCGGAAGTACTCGGCCATGGTCAGCGCCGTCAGGCCGACGCGCATACGCGCACCGGGCGGCTCGTTCATCTGACCGTAGACCAGGCAGGTGTTCTTGATGACGCCCGAGTCCGTCATTTCGTGGTAGAGGTCGTTGCCCTCGCGGGTGCGCTCGCCCACGCCGCCGAACACCGACACGCCCGAGTGGAACTTGGCGATGTTGTTGATCAGCTCCTGGATGATGACGGTCTTGCCGACCCCGGCGCCGCCGAACAGGCCGATCTTGCCGCCCTTGAGGTAGGGGGCGAGCAGGTCGACGACCTTGATGCCGGTCTCGAGGACCACGGGGGTCACTTCCATGTCGACCAGCTTGGGAGCCGGACGGTGGATGGACCACATGGGAGCACCCTCGGGGGAGGGCTTCTCGTCGACGGGCTGGCCGAGGACGTTGAAGATGCGGCCCTTGGTCAGGTCGCCGACGGGCACCGTGATGGGGGCGCCGGTGTCCAGGACCTTCATCCCGCGGGTGAGGCCGTCGGTCGTGCTCATGGCGACCGCGCGGACGCGGTTGTCGCCCAGGTGCTGCTGGACCTCAGCCACCAGGCTGATCTTGACGCCCGAGTCGGTGGTGCCTTCGATGCTCAAGGCGTTGTAGATGGAAGGCAGGTGATCGGCGAAGAAGACGTCGATCACGGGGCCGATGACCTGGGTCACTTCGCCCAGGTTGCCTTTCGTTGCCGTAGCAGTCATGTGTGAATCTCTCTCCTTTATGCGTTCAACGCCTCGGCGCCGCCGACGACCTCGAGGATCTCCTGGGTGATCGCGCCCTGGCGCGCCTTGTTGAGGACGATCGTCAGCTGATCGATCATCTCGCCGGCATTCTTGGTGGCGGCGCTCATGGCGGCCATCTGGCTCGCCAGCTGAGACGTGACGCTCTCAAGCAGGGACTGGAAGACCACGGTCTCGAGGTACTTGGGAATCAAGTCCTCGATCATGGCCTGGGCGGAGGGCTCGAAGATGTAGTCGGTCTGAGGCTTGAGCGCGCCGGTTTCGGGCAGGGTCGCGGGCAGCAGGTCCAGGACCTCGGGGGTGTAGCGGAGCATGGTGTGGAACTGCGTGTAGACGAGCTCCACCTTGTCCACGGCCTCTTCGGCGTAGAGCTTGGTGATCTCCTCGCAGATGACCGTGGCCTCGGTGAAGGTCGGCAACTGCGGAAGGTTGGTGTAGCGCGACTGCACCTCGAAGTTCGAGTGCTTGAAGAAGTTGACGCCCTTGGTGCCGACGATGATCAGCTTGGGCTCGACCCCTTGCTCGCGCCACTCGCGCAGGCGATTGACCGCCGCGCGCAGCACGTTCGAGTTGTAGGCGCCGGAAAGGCCCTTGTCCGAGGTCACGACGACCACGGCGACCTTCTTGATGTCGCGGCGCACCAGCAGCTTGGACTCGAGGTCCGCGGGGGTGACCTGGGCGGTCACCGCCGCGAACATCCCCTTGATGCCCTCGGCGTAGGGGCGGGCCGCGGTGACCCGGGCCTGGGCGCGGCGGACCTTGGCCGCCGCGACCATCTCCATGGCCTTGGTGATCTGCCGGGTGCTCGCGAAGCCCTTGATCCGCCGCCGGATTTCTTTTGCGTTAAGCGGCATGAGGGGTCCTTCCTACTTGTTGACGGCGAACAGGGTCGACTTGAAGGTCTTGACGGCCTCCTCGATCTGCTTCTTCTGGTCGTCGGTGAACTGGCCCTTGGTGCTGATCTCGTCGAGCATCGCGCCGAGGTTGTTCTTGGCGTAGGCCAAAAACTCGTTCTTGAAGCGCAGGACGTCCTTGACCTCGACGTCGTCCAAGAGGCCGGCGGTGCCCATGTAGATGACCATGACCTGCTGGCCGACCGAGTACGGGCTGTACTGGGGCTGCTTCATGATCTCCATGAGGCGCTGGCCGCGCGACAGCTGGGCCAGGGTGACCTTGTCCAGGTCCGAGGCGAACTGCGCGAAGGCCGCCAGCTCGCGGTACTGGGCGAGCTCGCCCTTGATCTTGCCGGCGACCGACTTCATGGCCTTGGTCTGGGCCGAGCCGCCGACGCGGCTGACCGAGATGCCGACGTTGACCGCGGGGCGGAAGCCGGCGTTGAAGAGGTCGGACTCGAGGAAGATCTGGCCGTCGGTGATCGAGATGACGTTGGTCGGGATGTAGGCCGACACGTCGCCCGCCTGGGTCTCGATGATGGGCAGGGCGGTCATGGAGCCGGCGCCCATGGCGTCCGACAGCT
The DNA here is from genome assembly GCA_036704125.1 of Pantanalinema sp. Taxonomy (NCBI): domain Bacteria; kingdom Bacillati; phylum Cyanobacteriota; class Cyanophyceae; order Leptolyngbyales; family Leptolyngbyaceae; genus Pantanalinema; species Pantanalinema sp. The sequence goes on from DATNQI010000040.1 coordinate 7,837, forward strand.
TCGCGCCGCGCTCCAAGAGACGGCTGTGGAGGTAGAACACGTCGCCGGGGTAGGCTTCGCGGCCGGGCGGACGGCGGAGCAGCAGCGACATCTCGCGGTAGGCCCAGGCCTGCTTGGTGAGGTCGTCGTACACGATCAAGACGTGCTTGCCGTTGTACATGAACTCCTCGCCCATCGCCGCACCCGCGAAGGGGGCGAGGTACTGGAGGGTGGCGACCTCTTCGGCGGTGGCGGCGACGACGATCGAGTAGCTCATCGCGTCGGCGTCCTCGAGGGCCTTGACGACGCGGGCCACGGTCGAGGCCTTCTGGCCGACCGCGACGTAGACGCAGATGACGTCCTTGCCCTTCTGGTTGATGATCGTGTCGAGGGCGATCGCCGTCTTGCCGGTCTGGCGGTCGCCGATGATCAGCTCGCGCTGGCCGCGGCCGACGGGGATCATCGCGTCGACGCCCATGATGCCGGTCTGCATCGGCTCGTGGACCGACTTGCGGGCGATGATGCCGGGGGCCTGGCCTTCGACCGGGCGGTACTTGTCGGTCTGGATGGGGCCCTTGCCGTCGATCGGCAGGCCGATGGCGTTGACGACGCGACCGAGAAGGGCCTCGCCGACGGGCACCGAGGCGATGCGGCCGGTGGCCTTGACGACGTCGCCTTCCTTGATCTTCTTGTAGTCGCCGAGAACGACGGCGCCCACGTTGTCTTCTTCCAGGTTGAAGACCATGCCCATGACGTCGTTGCCGAAGTCGAGAAGCTCGCCGGCCATGGCCTTCTCGAGACCGTGGACGCGGGCGATGCCGTCGCCCACTGCGAGGACGGTCCCGGTGTTGGTGACCGTCATCTCGGTCTGGTATTTCTCAATCTGCTGCCGCAGGACGGCGGTGATCTCATCGTGACGAATGCCAATCATGGCGTGCTCCTCTTTCGAACGCGTTATCTTAACGAAATAGCCGCGGGCGCTAGGCCAAGGTACGGGCGAGTGATTGCAGGCGGCCCTTCAGGCTGCTGTCGATGACCTGGTCACCGATGGAGACCACCAGCCCGCCGATGATCTCGGGGTCGATGGCGACGTCCATCTCGATCTCGCGGGAGGTCGCCTTGGCGAGCTCGCGCTTGATGCCGGCCACTTCCTGCTCGTCCATGGGCAGGGCGCTGACGACGCGCACCTTGGTGCGCTTGCGGTAGTCGTTGAACAGGGTGCGGAAGGTCTCATGCAGCGCGGCGATGGCGTCGCCGCGCTTCTTGTCGAACATCAGCAGCATGGTGTTGAAGACCATGGCGTCGACCTTGCCCGAGAAGAGCTGGGTGACGACCTGCTTCTTGTCCGAGGCCTCGACGATGGGATTCGCCAGGAAGTTCGCAAGCTCGGAGTTCTCGCCGAGGACCTGCGTGAGGTCGGCGAGCTGAGCGTCCACCGTGTCGAGGATGCCCTGGGCCGAAGCGACCTGGAACAGGGCCTCGGCGTAACGCTGGGCTACAGCTTGATTGCGCATGAACCGTCTCCCACTTTCTCAATGAAGGTCGCCACCAGCTTGCGCTGGGTCGCGGCGTTCATGCTGCGGCGCATCTCGGCCTCGGCGGCAGCGACGGCCTGGCGCATGATCTCCTGGCGGATGGCGAGCTGGGCGTTGGCCTTCTCGCGGGCGATCTCGGCCTCGGAGTGCTGCTTGAGCCGAAGCGCGTCGGCCTCGGTGGTCTGGTGGATGTCGCCGGCGGCCTGGGTGGCCACCTGCTTGGCCTTGCTGACGATCTCGGCGAGCTCGGCGTCCACGTTGGCGAGGCGATCGCGGTAGCTCGCAAGCTCCTTGGCGGCCTCGGCCTGGGCGGTCTCGGCGGCCTCGAGGGCGCGGCGATTCTCCTCGTGCTTGGCGCGCAGGAGCTCGGAGACCTTGGGACCGCCGAACTTGTACAGCAAGAAGGCGATCAGCAGGAAGTTGACGACGGAAAAGATGATTTGCAGGATCACGCCTCGGCTCCTCCGCTGACGACGGCGGGCTCGACGCCCACCTTGCGCGCGATCTGCGCGGCGAGTTGCGACACGTCGCCCGAGAGGCTCGAGAGGGCCTGGTCGCGCTCGGCGCGGATCGCGTCGCGGGCGCCGGCGATCTGCTTCTCGACCTCGTCCTTGACGGCGGCCATGCTGGCCTGGCGCTTGCGCTCGGCCTCGCCGACGGCGGTCGAGACGGCCTCCTGGGCCTCGAGGCGAGCCGCCTTGAGGCGGGCCTCGTAGTCTTCCTGCAGGTTCTGGATGGCCTTGAGGTCTGCCTTGGCCTGCTCGTGCTTGCCGGCGACGTAGGCGCGGCGCTCCTCGAGGACCTTGGTGACCGGGCGGAAGAAGACGGCGTTCATGAGCCCGGCGAACACCAGAAACAACGCCATCTGGATCCACAAGGTCAGGTTGAACTCCAACATCGAGGATGACTCCTGTTCTGTTTATTTCAAGCCAACCCCCGCCATGAGCGGGGAGAAAAAAGGGAAGCGTCGCCGGGGAGGGCCTGAGCCCTCCCCGGCGAGGCGGCTTACATCGAGGTCTTGGCGATCTCGAGGAGCTGGGTGGCCATCGGGGTCGCGATCTGGGTCACGAGCATGATCGAGATGACGAACGCGAACAGCGCGAGAACTTCGAGCAGGGCGAAGGTGATGAACATGGTGCCCTGGAGGCGGCCCTGGGCCTCGGGGTTGCGGGCGATGCCTTCGATCGTCTTGCCGAAGAGGTTGCCTTCGCCGAGCGCGGGACCGAACATGCCGACGCCGATAGCGAAGCCGGCGCCGAGGGCAGCGAAGCCGCCGAGCGAAGCCATCGCGGTGACGGTCGTAGGATCAATAGCCATGGTGGGGGAATCTCCTTTCAGATTCGGGAACGAGGTCGAGTGGTGGATCAACGACTGGGAATCTAGTGATGCTCTTGGACGGCCCCGCCGATGTAGGAGGCGGAGAGGGTCGCGAAGATGAAGGCCTGGATGGCCCCGACGAACATCTCGAGGGGCAGCAGGGCGGCAGCGCCGACCAGCGCCATCCCGAGGAGCACCGTGCCAACGATGTGGCCGGCCAGGATGTTCGCGAACAGTCGCAGCGCGAGCGAAACAGGACGGGTGATGTCCTCAAGCATGCGCAGCGGGAACAGGACGGCGGGCTTCGCGAACCAGTGGTGACCCAGGAAGCCCACGACGCCGTTCTTGGCGATGCCGGCCACCCAGTACATGGCGAGGCTCAGAAGGGCCAGGGCCACGGTGGTGTTGAGGTCCGCGGTGGGGGCGTGGTAGACCAGGCCGTGGGGCGCGTTGACGTGGAGCGCCGAAGCCAGGCCGTTGGCGAGCCCCGAGAGCTGCCACGCCGCCCAGGGCAGCAGGGACAGCCAGTTGGCCACCAGGATGAAGATGAAGAGCGAGCCCACGTACCAGAGGTACTTGCTCGAGCCCTTGCCGACGAAGTCGTCGAGGATCTTCTGGATGAAGCCCAGGATCTGCTCGATGGCGCTCGCGCGCTTGACCTTGACGTCCGCCGGGCGCATGGCGACCGAACGGCCGAGCATCCCGAAGGCGATCAGGGCGATCGCCATGGCGAAGACGGTGGAGAGGACGGTGTCCACGTGGACCACGCCGTAGGGGGTCTCCATCTTCCAGTGGTCGGGAATGATGCTCAGTTCGGCGGTGTGGCCGGCGCCGTGACCCCCGGCGTGCGAGGCGGCAGCCCCGTGCTCGGCCCCGTGCTCGGCGGCGGGGGCGCCGTGCTCGGCGCTCTCCGCTTCAGCCAGCAAGAATGCTTGTGACAAACCCGAGTCCTCCTCAGCAGGCTTCGCTCTTGGGCGTCCCCTGCGTGTGATTGACGATCATGGCCCAGTTGCGGCCGAGCACGATCGCCCCGAGACAAAGCCACCAGGCGCTCCCCCAGAGCAGGAAGGCGACCATGAAGGCCAAAAGACTGATCAGCTGACGCCCGAGCACCGCGACCATGGTCACGAGGAGCCCCGGACGCCGCTCGCGGCCGACCATCCGATCCACCTGCACCCGCAGGAGCCAGAAGTAGGCCGCGTTGGCCCAAAACCCGAGCGCGGCCGAAAGACCCCACTCGGGAACGCGGACGATCCAGCCGACGAGGGCGGACGCCAGGCCCGCGAGGGCCATTTGCGCGGTCAGGGTCGTCTGCAAGCGCGAGAGCGTCATTTTCCGTCCTGCCGCATGAGGGCCACGTACAGCGCGTAGAGACCGGTCGCGAACCCGAGCACCGCCCCCGCGAGCAGGCCCCAGGGGGCCACGCCAAACCAGCGGTCAACGAAGTACCCGAGCGCGGTGCCCCCAAGAAGGGCGCCGGCAAAGCCGTAGGCGGCCTCGATCCCTTTCAAAGCGTCCTCCCTCTTCCTGACTATCGAAGCCAGAACGACTCCCCTTGCGGTTCCGAGGTCGACTTGAGCGAGATTTAACCCAGTTGTAACACGGATTCCGCCGCCCGACAAGGCGAAGGGCACACAAGATCCGCGGCGAAGAGCGCGCGTCGTTGGGCGATCGCGGGCCGTCGTGCCCCGTCGCGAACCCTCGCTCGTATCGAAGGCGGGACGAGCCGTTAGGAACGCGCAAGAAGCGGGAATTCCATGGACAGGAGGACTGACATGGACGCCTTCCACTCTTCGGCCAAGAAACCAGGCGGCACCCCCTTCGGGGGCCAGGGCTACTCGGACCAGTTCGTGCGCAGCGTCACCCAGCCCCTGACGACCAGGGGCACCCGCCCTCTCGGGTCCGGCCCCGAGGCGGCACAGCAGCTGATCGCGACCGCCGAGCAGCAGGTCGCGGTGTGCCGCACGATCCTCGAGCAGTTCGCGCCGAGGGTGGCCCTCCTCAAGGGCGCGGTGGAGCACCTCAAGAAGCCCCCCGCCCCGGCCGCGCCCAAGAAGCTGGGCTTCGGCGCCAAGAAGCCGCAGGCTCCCGCTCGACAGGCGCCCGGCGCGGGCGATCGCGCCATGATCGAGAGCCTCGCCCAGCGCCTGGCGGCCAAGCCCGACCTGTTGCGCCGCTCCGAGATCGCCCTGCACCAGTTCGCCGATGCGACGCTCAGCGTGGCGACGGCCGAGACCCGGCTGGCCGGGATCAAGGAGCTCGACCCGCACGCGGTGCCCGGCGAGCTGACGCTGCTGGAGCTGGGCAAGGTCCAGGGCAAGGTCCACCCCATTTGCAACTTCTGCGAGGTCTTCAAGGACGACGAGGTGCTCTGGCAGCTCTTCCCGCCGCCGCACCAGACCCCTGCCCCGCGCGGCAGCGGCCGCTTCTCCTTCGGGAGCTAGGAGCAGCTAACAAAACCAGGCTTGTCTCGGGTTTGGCCGCTGCAAGCGGCTTGGGCGCCTGCGGCTAAAGTGGCAGCAACAGTTTCGTTAGACGCTCGCCCCTACTCCCCGCCCCCCGGTGGGGCGGGGTTGGGGGGATTTGGATCGCTCGGAGTCTCCCTCTGCTCCAGCACCTCCAGCGGCGGCGCCATGCTCGGGATCTCGGTGAGCACCGGCTGCTGAGCCTGCGGCCGGCGGCGCCCCTTGTACAGCAGCGCGATGATCTTGGCCACCGCCTGGAACAGCTCGGGCGGGATCGGCTGCTCCACCTCGACCTGGGCGTAGAGCATGCGCGCCAGGGGGGGATCCTCCACGATCAGGATGAAGTTCTCCTCGGCGATCCGGCGGATCTCGAGGGCGTAGGCGTTCTTGCCCTTGGCGAGCACCATGGGGGCCTTCTGGCCCTTCTTCGGCTTGTACTCGATGGCCACGGCGTAGTGGGTGGGGTTGGTGATCACCACGTCCGCCTCGGACACCGAGCCGCGCCCGGCGTTCATGGCCATCTCCATCTGCTTCTGGCGGATGCGGCCCTTCACGTGCGGGTCGCCCTCCAGCTTCTTGTACTCGTCCTTCTGCTCCTGCTTGGACATCTTGAGGGACTTCTCGTACTGCCACTTCTGGAGGCCGTAGTCCAGGATCATCAGGGCGATCATGGCCATGGCGACCTTCTGGACGATGGTCAGGATCAAGGAGCCCAGGAGGGCCATGGAGGCGGGCACCGCCATCCCCGAGGTCAACAGGATGTGGCCCAGGGCGTCCTTGATGACCCCGTAGGCCATCCAGCCGATGATGATGATCTTGAGGATGCTCTTGACCAGCTCGATGACCTTCTTCATCGAGAACATGTTCTTGACGCCCTTGATCGGGTTGAGCTTCTTGAAGCCCTCGGTGGGGTTGAGGGGCTTGAGGGTCAAAAGCACGCCCACTTGTAGCAAGTTGCCGATCCAGGTCAGGAAGAAGGCGATCGCGGCCAGCGGCGCGCTGCAGATGAGGATGATGAGGCAGGCCTTGAGCAGGAAGCCCAGGATTCCCTTGAGGTCGTAGTCGGTGAAGTGGGGGATCTGCTCGTAGGTCTCGACGAAGAAGCCGTAGAGGTACTTGAAGGCGTTCTGGCCGGCGAAGTTGATGCTGTAGGCGAGGCCGAACAGGAGGATGCCGACGATCACGTCCTGGCTCTTGAGGATGTTGCCCGATTTGCGCGCTTCCTGGCGTTTATGGTCTGTGGCTGATTCTGTTTTTTCGTCCGACACGCAGCCCCACCCCCTCTCCTCGGCGCATGTGAGCGTGACTTGCCGCAGCGCCCGCGGCTGGTCAGGCCTTCGCGTGACTTGCAACACGGAACTTCCGCCACGCCGGTCTTACTATACCTCACACACCCCCAAGGCCGCCCCAACCCAGTGCGGGAGCGGCCGCGGGTCCCCGCGATCGTCGCCATGGCCCGATCCCGCGCTTCGCCCCGTGGCGAAGGCAGCATCGCCGTGCGCGCGGAGGCCCCCGCCCGGAGAACATCGCCATGCACCAGAACGTCTCGGAGTTCATCGACTTCCTGTCGGTCGAACGGGGTCTCTCGGAGCACACGCTCTCTGCCTACCACAACGACCTGCGCCAGTACATGGACTTCCTCAGGGCACACGGCATCGACGGCTGGAGCCAGACCACCCGCATGACCATCACGGGCTTCACCAAGGAGCTGCGCGAGCGGGGCCTCGCCTCGAGCTCCATCGCCCGCAAGATCGCGGCCCTCAAGAGCTTCTACCAGTTCCTGGTGCGCGAGCACCTGATCGAGCGCGACCCCAGCATCGAGGTCGAGCGCCCCAAGACCGCCCGCTACCTTCCCAAGGTCCTCAACCAGAGCGAGATCACCCGCCTGGTCGAGCAGCCCGCCGACCTGCGCGATCGCGCCATCCTCGAGCTGCTGTACGCCGGCGGCCTGCGCGTCAGCGAGCTGACCCGGGTCAACGTGCAGGACGTGAACCTGACGACCGGCTACGTCCGGTGCTTCGGCAAGGGCTCCAAGGAGCGCCTGGTGCCCATCAACCAGGCCGCCATCAAGGCGCTGGGCGACTACATGGAGGACGTGCGGCCCAAGCTGAAGGGCCGCGGCCAGGAGCGCGCGCTGTTCCTCAACTACGCCGGGCGCCGCCTGACCCGCCAGGGCATCTGGAAGGTGGTCAAGGAGGCCGCCCACGGCGCCGGGATCACCAAGGAGATCACCCCGCACACCCTGCGGCACTCCTTCGCGACCCACCTGATCGAGAACGGGGCGGACCTGCGCTCGGTGCAGGAGATGCTCGGCCACGCCGACATCTCGACCACCCAGCTCTACACCCACATCTCGAAGCGCCGGATGAAGGAAGTCTACAACGCCGCCCACCGCCGGGTGTCAGCCAACTAAGCACAACACGACGAGGGCCCGCCGATCATCGGCGGGCCCTCGTCGTTTGGAAGCCGTGGGGCTAGATCGACCGGAGCCACATGTCGTTGACGCGCTGGGTCTGGCCGTTGCGCTCGAAAGAGCCCTCAGTCGTGATGCGGTTGCCGGCGGTGTCGGTCTTGTCGACGGCCTTGCCGCCGAGGCTCATCCTGGTGATGCCCAGCGCCGAGGGCGCGATGCTCTGGTTGGTGCCGTCGCCGTTGGAGACGAGCATGGTGAGGCCCTTGCTCTCGAGGACCTTGAAGTCGGCCGCGTCGAGGTAGCCCTTCGAGGTGTCGATGCCCGCGTACTGGGCCTCGGCCTTGAGGGTCTCGTAGGCGTCCTGGTGCTTGACGCCGCGCGAGTCGACGGTGTCGATCGGCGCCCCGTTCATGGAGAGGACGCCGTCCCCCTTCTCGGCCCACTTGGTGGCGTGCATGCCGTCCACCTCGATGCCGCGCTGGTCGACCGTGGCGTCGGTGTCCCCGTCGGCGTTGAGGTCAAAGACCAGCGGATCTCCGAGGGGCTTGCCACCGGTCTCGGCGATGACCGTGTCCCACGCCTCAAGAAGCGCCTTCTTGCTGACGGTTTCATCGCCGTTGGCGTACTCGTTGCTGTGGATGGCTGCCGCCTGCATGCCCCAGCCCCGGTTGGCCTCGGTATTGGCGAAGTTCATGAAGGCCTCGTGATCGCCGAGGTTGAGGGTCGGGCCGTCATACTTGCCCGTCGCCATCAGCTCCTTGGCGAGTTCGAGGGCCTTCGCGCCCGCCGCGCTCCAGGTGCTGATAGGCTGGCCGTCGACACCGATGGCGCCCCCGACGCCGGAAGGGGCAGGCTTCCCCTTGGCCTTGATCGGTGAGGTGTCAACCTCGCCCTTGAGGGCGGCATCGCGCTTGCGGTAGATCTGCTCGAGCAGCTCGGGGTCGATCTTCGAAGGGGGGGTTGGATCGAAGGGGGCCATGGCGGCCCGGCCGTCGTGATCTGCGGCGAAGCGGTTGAGGTCGAGGTTGCTCTCCTCGCCGGCGTTCTTGAACTCCTGAACGTCCTTGGTGGCGCCGGACCGGTCCTGGATGCCGTCGGCGACGATGGCCTCGATGGGCTTGGCGACGGGCTCCATCTCTTCCGTCTTTCGCCCGATGATGGCTCCGGAGATGATGGGGGTGATGCCGCCCGCGGTGATGCTCGTGTTGCCCATTGTCCCGCCCCTTTCTTCGAGGGCAGCCACCGGGGCGAAAGCCTCGGGGGCGGTCCTTCTTGCTTGCGTCTGCGCCGAGAGGGAATTCGATCGCCTGAAGTCGATGAGACTAACTATTGGTTAGCTTACCCCACCGATCGCGCGACCTATCCGGATCGCTTCGCGCACAAGCGCCCGCGCATGTGCTAGCATGCGGTGCCACCGACCGAAGCCCGCCCGGATCGGGCGTCATCGACACAAGGAGCCCGTCATGGTCCCCCAGGATATCGCCCTTGCCCGCATGATCGACCACACCCTGCTCAAGGCGGACGCCACCGAGGCCGACATCGACAAGCTCTGCGCCGAGGCGCGCGAGCACCGCTTCGCCTCGGTCTGCGTCAACCCCGCCAACGTCGCCCAGGCCGCCAAGCTGCTCGCGGGCAGCGACGTCAAGGTCTGCACCGTGGTCGGCTTCCCCCTGGGGGCCTCGGCGACCGAGGTCAAGGCCTTCGAGACCCGGCAGGCCATCGAGGACGGCGCCACCGAGATCGACATGGTCCTCAACGTCGGGGCCCTCAAGAGCGGCCAGGTCGAGCGCGTCCAGCAGGACATCCGGGCGGTGGTGGACGCGTGCCCCGAGGGCGTGATCACCAAGGTCATCCTCGAAACCTGCCTGCTTTCCGACGACGAGAAGGTCACCGCTTGCCTCCTGGCCCAGGCGGTGGGCGCCGACTTCGTCAAGACCTCGACGGGCTTCTCGACCGGCGGCGCCACCGTCCACGACGTGGCCCTCATGCGCCGGACCGTCGGCCCCGAGATGGGGGTCAAGGCATCGGGCGGCGTCCGCGATCGTGCTACCGCCCTTGAAATGGTCGAGGCCGGCGCCACCCGCATCGGAGCGAGCGCGTCGATCGCGATCGCCTCGGGCGAAGGGGCCGCCGCCGCGGGCTACTAGCTCCTTTCGGCATGCACTGCCTGCGCTGCGACGACGCCTACCTGGAGGGCACCTACCTCGGCGCCACCGCGGTGGAGCGCTGCCCGGCGTGCATGGGGCACTGGTTTGCGCGCGGCGATCTCGCCGCCTTCCTCAAGTCGCCCACCGTCGGCTACTTCGCCGATCGCTACGCCGAGCTCAAGATCCCGGCGGTGCGGATCACCGGGGCGCCGGACTGTCCCGGCTGCGGGGTGACGCTGAGGCGGGCCCGCCCCGCCCAGCTCGGCCAGGCCGCGGTGGACGTGTGCCCGCGCTGCGGCGGGACGTGGCTCGACGGGGTCGAGATCCAGCGGGTGCTCGTCACCCAGGTCAAGGGCAAGGGCCTCGTGCGCCAGGCGCTCGAGATCATCGAGTGGGTGGTGGGGCTGCCGTGGAAGACCAAGTGACCTTCGCCGCGCGCTGGCGCAGCCTGCCCCACGGCGGCTGCGTGGCCGGCAACCGCACCCTGTCGTGGATGGAGCGGGACGCTCTCGAGCGTCCCGCTTGCGCTTACCTGGGCGACGACGCGATGCTGGTGCCGCTCCTGGCGCACGAGGGGCTGATCGAGCTCTACATGGCCGGCAAGGACGCCCCGGCGCTGGAAGGGGCGATCGCGCGCGAGTGGCCCCGGATCGCCGCGAACATAGGCGCAGCCCCCCTGATCGTCGCCAAGGGCACCGAGGGCCGGCACTTCGCCCCCCACGGCTTCGAGCGGATCGACGAGCTGCTCTACTACCTGCTGGACCCCCTGCCGCCAGGCGAGCAGCACCCCTCGGTGCGCCCGGCCGCCGCCCACGAGCTGGACGCCCTGGTCATGCTCGATCGCGCCGCCTTCCCCGCGGCCTTCCAGCGCAGCCGCCAGGAGATGGCCGCCCACCTGAACGAGGTCTCGGTGGTGCGCGTCGCGAGCCAGGGCGATCGCCTGATCGGCTTCACCATCCTGCAGCCGCTCGGCGAGCGGTACCACCTGGGGGCCATCGGGGTGAGCCCCGCCATGCAGAACCGGGGGTGGGGCAAGATCCTGCTCGCGGACGCCCTGGCCACCGCTCGCCTCGCCGGCGCCAAGGCCGTGGGGCTCACCACCCAGGCCTCGAACCTCTCGTCGCGCGCCCTCTACGAGCGCTTCGGCATGGTCGCGACCCCCGCGGGCCCCGTCTGGGCCCGCCGCGGCTCCCAGCCCTAGAGCGGATCGAGCACCGCGCGCAGCGCGTCGACGCGGCCGTAGCCCACGTACTTGTCCTTGCCGGTCATGACGGTGTCCCGGGCCGTGGCGTAGAGGCGCTCGATGACCTGCGCCTGCGAGAGCTGGGGGTGCTGGCTGCGCACCAGGGCCGCCACCGCCGAAACGGCCGGAGCCGCCATCGAGGTGCCCGACATGATGCGGTAGCCGTTGCCCTTGGACAGCGGATAGGTCGAGAGGATCCCGTCGCCGGGCCCCGCCAGCGTGATCCAGTCCCCCCAGGTCGAGAACGAGGCCCAGCCGTCCTGGTCGTTGCTCGCCGCCACCGCCACGACCCCCGGCCAGGCCGCGGGGTAGCTGGGATCCCACTCCTTGCCGGTGTTGCCGACGGCCGCCACCACGACCACGTCCTTGTCCTGGGCATACTTGATCGCCGCGCGGCCCGCCTCGGAGTCCGAGGGGCTGCCCCAGCTCGCGTTGATGACCTTGGCGCCGTGGTCCACCGCCCAGATGATGGCCTCGGTCGAGGCCCCCTCGGTCGTGTGGCCCGAGTTGTTGAAGATCCGCACCGGCAAGAGCTTGCAGCCGGGGGCGATCCCCGTCACGCCCAGCCCGTTGTCCTGCCGCGCCCCGATGATGCCCGCCACGTGGGTCCCGTGGCCGTAGCCGTCTTGATCGCCGCCGGCAACGGGCTGCTTCTCGCTGAAGTCGTAACCCGGCAACAGCCGCCCCTCGAACTCGGGGTGGGTGCCGTCGATCCCCGAGTCGATGACCGCCACGACCACCTCGGCGGCGCCCTTCTGCTCGGCCCATACCCGCTCGGCGCCGGTGATGACCGGGGCGTACTGGGCCGGGAAGAGGGGGTCGTTGGGCGAGGCGGCGCGCTGCGCCGGCGCGGGGGCCGGCTCGGCCTCGAGGGTGGGCAGCTGGATGGCGCGGTTGGGCTCGGCGAACACGACCCCGGGATCGGCCTCGAGCAGGGAGAGGGCGCGATCGCCCTTGAAGAGGTGCATGCCGAGGCCCAGGGACCGGACCAGGGTCAGGCCGTGCTTGCGGGCGTACCCGGAAGGCGAGACGCCGGCCTTGAGGCGGATGATGTGCTCGCCTGCGATCGCCTGGCCCGAGACGCGAGCGCCGCCGCTCGAAGCGCCGGACAGGGAAGGGGCGACGGCACAGCCGGCGAGGACCAGGCCGAGGGCGGCGAGCGCGAGACGGGCAATCCGCATATCAAACTCCTCTTATTAAAATATTAAGAAGAGTTTAAAGGATCGCCATCCCCCGGACAAGGGGGCCACCCCCAAAAAGGTGACCCCCCCGGCGGCGCCGCCGAGGGGGTCGGTTCATGCTCATCATAATAGGCCCTCCCCACCGCCCGGGCCTCGTCCGGTGCCACCAAGAACGGGGCCGCTTTTCGTCGGGATCGGCCATTGATGTTACAGGTTGCGCTCCCAGGCCTGCAGCAGCTTCGAGAGCGGCGCGTTCAGAGGTTGCGCTCCCAGGCCACGAAGAAGGGGAAGAAGCCCCACTGCTCGTAGGCCGCGTAGGCCGGGCGGTTCAGGGCGTAGACCGAGAGGGTGAGCCACTCGGCCCCCTGCTCGGCGAGCCAGCCGGCAGCGCGGCGGTAGAGGGCCCTCGCGATCCCCTGGCGCCGACAGGCGGGGGCGACGTAGAGGTCGTAGATGAGGCCGCCGTCGGGGGGCTCGACCACCGCGAAGACGAAGCCCACCAGTCGCCCTTCCCGCTCGGCCACGAAGAAGGCGTGAGGGCGCGTCGCCCCGTAGTCCCGGTACCCCTCCCGGGTCAGCGCGACCAGCGCCTCGCGCGGGGGCGAAGGCAGGGAGCCGCTCAGGGTGGCGAGGTAGGCCGCGACCTCGGCCCCCATGGCGGCAACCGCGTCGAGCTCCTCCGGGCGCATGGGCCGGATGGTGGGGTCGAGGGGCTCGTCGGGGAAGCGATTGGTGAACATGGCCACCCGCTCGGGGAAGCCCCCCGCTCCTGCCAGCGCGCTCAGCAGGTCGGCCTCCTGGGGCTCCATGTTGAGGGTGACCCGGGCAAAGCCCCGCTCGCGCGCCCAGTCGGCAAGGCCGTCGACCAGCGCGACGATCGCCTCGCCCGGATCCAGGTCGGGGGAAAGGAAGTGGTCCGCGAGCGCCCGCTCGAGGCCCTCCGTGTAGGGGATGGGGTGGCGCTGGATGCCGGCGAAGCCCGCGAGGCCGCGCGGCGTCTCGACGACGAGCAGCGCCTCGAACTCGCTGAGCACCTGCGGCCACTCGGCGTGCCACCGCTGGTAGACCGCGGCGTGGTAGCCGTTGCCGCCGTGGCCCGCCTCGAGGAGGGCCATGAGGCGCGGCATGTCGCTTTCGGTGGCTGGGCGGGCAATCGGCTTCACGCGTTCCTCGCGATGGGGCAGGGGCAAGTTGTCTATACCCCGCGCGAAGGCAGGCAAGCGTATAATGGCTCCATGTCCGACGAACGCGAACGCCTGAGCCACCACCTGATCGACGTCTGCCGCCGCCTCTACGCGAGCGGCCTGATCGTCGCCACCGACGGGAACGTCAGCTGTCGGATCGACGCCGAGCGCTTCCTGACCACCCCTTCCGGCATGTGCAAGGGCTTCCTTTCCCCAGAGGACCTGGTGGTGGTGGACCTCGACGGCCGCGCCCTCCAGGGCACGCGCCGGCCCTCGAGCGAGTTCGGCATGCACGGGGCCGTCTACCGCACCCGGGAGGACGTCCGGGCGGTCGTCCACGCCCATCCCCCCACCGCCACGGCCTTCTCGGTGGCGGGCGTCTCCTTGATGGAGCCGATCCTGACCGAGGTCGTGCTCGGCCTGGGCGCCATCCCGACCGCCCCCTACGCCACCCCGGGCACCCCCGAGGTGGGAGAGGGCGTCTCCCGGCTCATCGCCGACTACGACTGCTGCATCCTCGACCACCACGGGGCCGTCACGGTGGGGGGCGACCTCTTCGAGGCCCTCCACCGGATGGAGACGATCGAGCAGACCGCCAAGGTCGCCCTTTCGGCCCACGCCCTCGGCGGGGCCCGTCCGCTCGCGCCGGGGCAGGTCGAGGAGCTCGCGGCCACCCGGCGCGCCATGGGGCTCAGGGACATCCCGGTTACCCGCTTGCCCGGCTCGGGTATGTAGGCAACAGGTTTCAAAAGGAGTGAGGATGGTGGCCGCAACCCGTTTCCGGACCCGACGTCTCGTCGCCCTCGGCATGCTCGCCGCGGCGATGGCCCCCCTGGCACTGCCCGGCTGCGCCTTCCTCAACACCGGCCTCGAGATCCAGACCGTCACCCTCGATAACCCCTCGCTCAACGTGGGCACCACCACCCGCATGACGATCGAGGCGACCACCCTGCCGGGGCGCACCCTGCGCTACCAGGTGGTGGCCGAGCGCGGCCGGGTCTACCCCCAGGGCTTCACCGACCAGAAGAGCTTCGTCTACTACGCCCCCTTCACCTCGCGCTCGCCCGACAGCACGGGCAACCTCGTGGGCGGCGACACCCTTCGCATCCTGGTCGAGGACGGCTTCACCTCCAAGCCCCGCAACGAGACCGTCAACCTGGGCGGCACCACCGTCGCCTACGTGGCGAACGGCGACGCCAACGGGACGGGCCCCATCATGCTGGCCTCGACCGACGACAACGGCATGACGGTGCTCCACCAGCGCGCGCTCAAGGACTCCGGGGGCAACGCGGTCAAGGGCGCCCAGCCCACCGTCTCGCCCGACGGGCGCTACATCGCCTACGTCGACTACGCGCCCAGCATGCCGAGCACGGCGATCCGGGTGATCGACGCGGGCGGCCGGGTGATCACCGCGGTCAACGCCGGCGAGTCGACCGGCTTCAACTTCGACCCCAGCTGGGCGCCCAGCTCGCGCGAGATCCTGTTCTCCTCGGACCGCAAGGGCAACTTCGACATCTACCGCGTCAGCACCACCGGCGAGAACGGCACCCCCATCGCCGTGACCGCGACCAAGGTCGACGAGCGCTTCCCGGCATGGAACCCCAGCCTCAACTCCGATCGGGTCTCGACCATGGTCGCGAGCGTGCTCTCCAACAGCGACTACCCCACCGACAACGCCGGGACCACCGCCGCCTGGAACCTCTTCCTCTACAACATCGCCTCGGGCCGGCCCCTGCGCAAGCTGACCAACCTCACCAACCTCGACGACTACGCCTTCGAGGCCCAGTGGCGCGCGGACGGCCAGGCGATCGCCTACACCCGCTACGGTCCCATGACGGTGGGGGCGAGCTCGGGCAAGCGCCAGCGGGTGTTCCTCAGGGACGTGGCCCTGCAGGCGGGCTCGGACATCCCCCTCAACCGCATGGAGACCACCGAGGCCGTCGTGGAGAGCTCGCCCACCTGGAGCCTCTCGGGCACCCAGGTGGCCTACCTGAAGGCCTTCGGCAGCCCCAAGTCTCAGACCATGGTCCCCGCGAGCGTCTGGCGCCAGTCGGTCAACGGCCTGCAGCCCTCGAGCGAGGCCGCCCGCCAGTGGACGGAGTTCAGCAGCCCCATCCCGTCGCTGCGCATCAACGAGTCCGACCTCACCTACGGCCCCTTCAGCGCCTCGACCTTCAGCTGGCACTAGCCGGCTTGGCCTTGGCCCCGACCAGGGTCTCGATCTGGTGGGCGTCCAGGACCTCCTGCTCGAGCAGGGTCTCGGCGAGCCGGTCCAGCTTGTCGCGGTTGGCCGAAAGCAGGGCCTTGGCCCTTTCGTAGGCTTCGCTCGTGAGGCGCCGGACCTCCTGGTCGATCAAGGAGGCGGTCTCTTCCGAGTAGGGCTTCTCCCCGACGGGGGCCTCCAGGCCCAGGTAGGCGTTGTCGGCCTCCAGGTCGTAGGCCTGGGGACCGAGCCCAGTGCCCATTCCCCACCGCAGGACCATCCGCCGCGCGAGCTTGGTCATCTCGAGCAGGTCGTTCTCGGCGCCGGTCGTGACCTCGCCGAAGACCAGCTCCTCGGCGGCGCGCCCGCCCAGCTGCACCGCCATCTTGTCGAGCAGGTACCCCCGGGGGAACGAGTACTTCTCGTCCTGGGGCATCATCTGGGTCACGCCCAGGGCGTGGCCGTGGGGGATGATCGTCACCTTGTGAAGGGGATCGGCGCTGGGCAGGAGGTGGGCGACCATGGCGTGGCCCGCCTCGTGACACGCGACCAGCCGGCGCTCCTTGGGGTCGAGCATGGTGTTGCGGCGCACCCCCATGACGATCTTGTCCTTGGCCTCCTCGAAGTCGGCGCCCATGACCGTCTGCTCGCCCTTGGTCGCGGCCGCTAGCGCCGCCTCGTTGACCAGGTTCGCCAGATCCGCCCCCGAGAAGCCGGGCGTCTCCCGGGCGATCTCCGCGAGCCTCACGTCGCTCGAGAGCGGCACCTTGGCCGCGTGGATGGCCAGGATCGCCTCGCGCCCCGCGCGATCCGGCAGCCCCACCACCACCCTTCGATCGAAGCGGCCGGGCCGCAACAGGGCCGGGTCCAGCACGTCGGGCCGGTTGGTGGCGGCGATGACGATGACCTCCAGCTGGGGGTCGAAGCCGTCCATCTCGGCCAGGAGCTGGTTGAGGGTCTGCTCGCGCTCGTCGTTGACGTTGCCGATCCCCACCCCGCGCCGGCGGCCCACCGAGTCGATCTCGTCCATGAAGATGATGGCGGGCGCCCGGGCCTTGGCCTTCTCGAAGAGGTCACGCACCCGGCTGGCTCCGACGCCCACGAACATCTCGACGAACTCGGTGCCCGAGATGGAGAAGAACGGCACCCCGGCCTCGCCGGCGACCGCGCGGGCCAAGAGGGTCTTGCCCGTGCCGGGGGGGCCCACCAGGAGCACCCCCTTCGGGATCTTGGCCCCCAGCTTGCGGAACCTGGCGGGCTCCTTGAGGAACTGCACCACCTCGACCAGCTCCTGCTTGGCCTCGTCCTCGCCCGCCACGTCGGCGAAGGTGACCCTGGGGCGCTCGGTGGTGTAGAGCTTGGCCTTGCTCTGCCCGAAGGTGAAGGCCGTCTGCTGGCCGGCGCCCCCCGCGCCCATGCGGCTCAGGATCACGAACAGCAGGAGGATGGGGGCCGCCAGCAGCAGGAGATCGACCCACCACCGGCTCGCCTCGGGCTTGGCCGCGATCTGGACGCCCTTGGCCTCGAGCATGGGCAACAGGCGCGGGTCGTCGATGGGCGGCAGCTGAGTGGTGAACTGGCGGTAGGGCGCCTGCTTCTTGTCCAGCGCCGTCGGCACCGGCCGGGCGAAGTCGCCCTCGGCCTTGTGCCCCTGGAGGGTCACGTGGGTGACGTTGCCCGCCTCCACCTGGGCGCGGAAGGCCGAGTAGGACAGCTCGGCCTTCGGGCTGCCCGTCGGGAAGAAGAACATGAAGCCGACCCAGACCAGCACGAGCAGGGCCAGGTACCACCAGAGCTTGCCGGCTCCTTCTTCCATCGCTCGCCCCTTCCAGTCATCGGCGCGCAAGAGCATCCAACAAAACCAGGCATGTTACGACCGGTGGCCGCCGTGGGCGGCTCGAAGGATATTGTTGCTGGACGCCCTAAAACCCCCCGACTCTAGGCAAGGCACCCCGGATGGTCAAGAGAGAAGCTCCGCGCGCCCAAGAGCATCTAACAAAACCAGGCATGTTACGGCCGCTGGCCGCCGTTGGCGGCTCGAAGGAACAGTTTTGTTAGGCGCTCTAGGGCTCTTCGGGCGTCACGGGCTGCGCGGCGCTCTCGGGCATGGTCCCGAGGGTCATGGCGACCTCGAGGCGACGCTTGCCGCGCTGGACGCTCAGGGTGACGCGATCGCCGGGCCTTCGCCGGGCCATGGCCGCGATCAGGTCGCGGGCGGCCGTCACCCTCTTGCCCTCGAAGGCCACGATCACGTCCTCGGGGCGCAGGCCGGCGCGCTGGGCGGGGCTGCCGGCGGTGACCCGGGCCACGACCAGGCCCTCCTGGCCCTTGAGCTCCGGGAACTGCTCGACCAGCTCGGGGGTGATCCCCGCGAAGCTGATGCCGAGCCAGGCCCGCTCAACCCGGCCCTTGGTGCGCAGGTCGTCGAGGACCAGCTTGAGGGCGTTGACCGGGATGGCGAAGCCGATGCCCTGCGCGTCGGCCGCGATCACGGCGTTGATCCCGATCACCTGGCCTGCCATGTTGACCAGCGGCCCTCCCGAGTTGCCCGGGTTGATGGCCGCGTCGGTCTGGATGAAGCCGAGACGCTCGTTGATCGAGACCTCGCGGTTGGTGCTGCTGACGATGCCCGCCGTGACGGTGCGCCGCAGGCCGAGCGGGCTGCCCAGGGCGATCACCCACTCGCCGACCTGGGCCCGGTCCGAGTTGCCGAGGACCAGGAAGGGCAGGCCCCGACCCTCGATCTTGACCAGGGCCAGATCGGTGAGCGGATCGGAGCCGAGGACCCTGCCGGGCAAGGTGCGGCCGTCCCACAGCGTGACCACCAGCTTGCTCTGGCCCTGCACCACGTGGTTGTTGGTGACCACCAGGCCATCCGCGGCTATCACGAAGCCCGAGCCGACCCCTCGCCTGACCTGGGTGGTCGTCCCCTCGCCGGTCCCGAACCAGTCGGGGATGCGGCGGCGCACCCGCTGCTCCACGTCGATGTTGACCACCGCGGGGCTGACCCGGTTGACCAGGGCCACGAAGCCCGTGCTCGGCGCCGGCGCCGCTCGCGGCGGGGCGCCGTGCGCCTGGGCGCCCAGCAGCGCCAGCACGGCCGAGGCCAGTAGAGCTCGCTTGATGGGCGCGGTGAGGCGCCCGGTGAAGCCCGTCGTTCCCGCCATTCGTCGCCTCGCTCGCCTCGCTTGCCTCCTGGGCCGGAAGGGCCCGCTCGGTGCGGCCAGAAGATGGAGCAGCCGGCGTATCTTAGCACCCCGCGCCGGCACCGCCCATGCAAAAGCGCCAGAAGCCTCTTGGACGATCCGACCGAGGCCGGGCGGCGCCTGCCGCGCGGGGGCCACGGAGGGAACTAGCGACGATTGACAGCCTCCGCCCTCGCTTCATAGACTGCCGGATGAAGTTTTGTAAAGGAGGGCAAAGATGCCAAGCAAGGGCCCAAGCAAGGGAAAAGGGGAGATGACCACCCGCGAAGCCGGGCGCCTGGGCGGCAACAAGGTCAAGGAAGAGTACGGGCACGAGTTCTACGCCGAGATCGGCCACAAGGGCGGCCAGATCGGCGGCCGCAAGGGCGGCAACACCACCAAGCAGAAGTACGGTCCCCAGTTCTACTCCGAGATCGGCAAGAAGGGCGGCAACAAGGTCCGCGAGCTGATCAACGCCGGCAAGAAGTCCCTGGGTCAGGAATAAGGGGCGATCGCCCCGCGTCGTTCGCCCCCGGGAGCCCGAAGGGCTCCCGGGGGCGAAGGTCATGCCTCGACGGCCGAGAGGGCCTCGGCCATGTCGTGGAACTCGTCCTCGCTGAGGACCGGCAGGCCGAGCTTCTCGGCCTTCTCGAGCTTGGAGCCCGCGTCGGCCCCGGCCACCAGGTAGTCGGTCTTCTTGGTGACGCTGCTCGAGGCCGAGCCGCCGAGCCGCGTCACCAGGGCCTCCGCGTCGGGGCGGCTCATTCGCGTGAGCTTGCCCGTGAAGACGAAGGTCTTGCCCGCGAGCGGGCCCATCACGGGCACGTCCGGCTCGCCCGGAAGCTCCATCGAAACGCCCGCCGCGCGCAGCTTGGCGAGGACCTCCTGGTTGTGCGCCTCGGCGAAGAAGTCCACCAGGCTCTCGCTGAGGCTAGGACCGATGGTGGCGATGGCCTGCAGCTCCTGGACGCTCGCCTGCGAGAGACGCTCGATCGAGCGGTAGCGCCTGGCCAGGAGGCGCGCGGTCTGCTCGCCGATCTCGTGGATGCCGAGGGCGAAGACCAGGCGATCGAGCGGCTGCTGCTTGCTCGCCTCCAGGGCCGCGAGCAGGTTGTCGGCGCTCTTCTCGGCGAAGCGCGCCAGGCCGAGCAGCTGGTCGCGCGTCAGGTAGTAGACGTCCGCCACGTCCTTGACCAGGCCGTGCTCGACCAGGGTCTCGGCCACCTTGACGCCGAGGCCCTCCACGTCCATGGCCCGGCGGCTCGCGAAGTGCTTGATGGTCTCGACCAGCTGGGCCGGGCACTTCAGGCCGCCGGTGCAATAGCGGGCGACCTGACCTTCCAGGCGCACCGTGGCCGAGCCGCACACCGGGCAGCGCTCGGGCATCGCGAACGCTTGCTCGCTGCCGTCGCGCCGCTCGGGGATCGACTTGACGATCTGGGGGATCACGTCGCCGGCGCGCTGCACGACGACCCAGTCGCCGACCAGCAGGTCCTTGCGCGCGATCTCGTCCTCGTTGTGGAGGGTGGCGCGGCCGACGGTGACCCCGCCGATCTCGACCGGCTCCAGGTGCGCGACCGGGGTCAGGGTGCCGGTCCGGCCCACCTGGAGCTCGATGTCCAAGAGGCGGGTGGTGGCCTGGATGGCGGGGAACTTGTAGGCGATCGCCCAGCGGGGCTCGCGCCCGACCGAGCCGAGGCGATCCTGGTCGGCGAGGCTGTTGAGCTTGATGACCACCCCGTCGATCTCGAAGGCCAGAGCGTCGCGCTCGGCGCCGAACTCGCGGTAGGCCTTGATCACGGCCTCGAGGCCATTGACCAGGCGGATGCGGTCGTACACCGGGAAGCCCAGGCGCCCGGTCTGCTCCAGGGCCCCGTACTGGGTGGTGATCCCCTCCAGGCCGAGGGTGGCGTAGGCGAAGAAGCGCAAGGGCCGCTTGGCGGTGATGCGGGGGTCGAGCTGGCGCAGGGCCCCCGAGGCCGCGTTGCGGGGATTGGCGAAGAGGCTCTCGCCAGCCCCCGCACGCTCGGCGTTCATCTCCTCGAAGTCGGCCTTGGCCATGTAGACCTCGCCGCGCACCTCGATGGGGTGGTCCGAGGCGTAGGGGGGCAGATCCCAGGGGATGTCGCGGATGGTGCGGATGTTGGCGGTCACGTCCTCGCCCGTGACCCCGTCGCCGCGGGTGGCGGCCCGGACCAGGCGCCCGCGCTCGTAGATCAAGGAGACGGCAAGCCCGTCGATCTTGGGCTCGAGGGTGAAGGCCAGATCCCCCTCTCGGCCCAAAAGCTTGTGCAGTCGCGTGTCCCAGGCCGAAAGCTCCGCGTCGTCGAAGGAGTTGGCCAAGGAGAGCATGGGCACCCGGTGGGTGACGCTCTTGAAGCCGGTCTGGATGGGGGCGCCGACCCGCTGGGTGGGCGAGTCGGGAAGGGCGAGCTCGGGGTGCGCCGCCTCCAGCTCCTGCAGGCGCCGGAAGAGCCGGTCGAACTCCACGTCGCTGATGATCGGCTGGTTAAGCACGTTGTAGCGATAGTTGTGCTCGTCGATCTCGCGCGACAGGCGCTCGATCTCGGCCTGAGCGGCCTCGGTCGGCATGGCGGCTTCCTTTCCTGGCTTTTGGGAACCCCTTCGCTTTTGGGAGCCCCCTCATTCTAGCGAGATCCGCACCACGAGGGCAAGCGGCCCCTCGTGAAGACCCGGACGTCAAATCTTCACGCACTCGGGCCCGTCATCCCGCCTAAAACGGGACTTTCGTCCCTGGGCCCGGCTTTGCTCACTCGCTATAACTGAGGAAGGTACCCTGCTTGAAAAGGAGTCCCTCGTCATGCGCACGCCTTTCCTCCTCCGCGCGACCCTGGCGGCCCTGGCCGCATGCGCGCTCGGCGCGGGCAGCGCCCGGGCCTACCCGAACGCCGTCGTCTTCGCCCCCTCGGGCGACGTCAAGGGGCAAGGCCAGGCGGCCTTCCTGATGGCGGCCGGCCTCTACGGGGGCAACCCCGTCACCTGGGAGGGCTTCAACGTCGGCCTCCTGCCGAGCATGGCCTACGGCGAGAGCGGCCTGAGCTTCGGCGGGCTCGAGGTCGGCTGCGATGCGTCCAGCTTCGTCGGCCAGACGCCGGCCATCAAGGTGAACTTCAACGCCAAGCTCCAGCTCCTCTGCGAGACGGGCCTGGTGCCAAGCCTCGCCGTCGGCACCATGCAACACGCCCTCTTCACCCCCGAGCGCTCGCTCAAGATGACCTACGCCTCGCTCTCCAAGACCCTGAACTGGGGCGAGACCGGGCTCGGTCGCCTGACCCTGGGCGGCGCCCAGAACGCCCCGGCCGCGGCCGACCTGTTCGTCCCGACCGCCCCCTTCGACGCCAGCTCGAAGGGCTGCCTCATGGCGGGCTACGAGTCCCCCGCCTTCGGGCCGTGCTACCTGGCGGTGGACCACGTGGGCGGCATCAGCGAGGTCGGCGGCACCTACGCGGCCCTCAACCTCCAGACCGGCCCCGGCACCTACGCAGGGGTGGTCTACGCCCTGTCCAACGACCGGAGCGTCGTGGGCGGCGACTCGGTGTGGTTCTACATCTCGGCCGGCTGGGATACCCTCAAGGCCTTCAGCGGCCGCTAGGCCTGACAGAGCGGAGGACGCACCATGAAACAGTTCACCTCCAAGTTGCTCTTCGGCTTCGGCCTGCGGGGCAAGCTGGTCCGGCGCATCGGCGGGACCGCCTTCGCCCTGCTCATGGCCGTGGCGGCCGTCTATTACCTGAAGGCCGTCGCCATGGTCCAGGCCCAGGCCGAGGCCACCGCCCACGCCCAGACTCGGACCGCCGCCGCGCAGGTCGAGAGCCAGCTCAAGGCGATGAGCCGCGCCCCGTACCAGCTCGGCATGCTGGTCTCGGCCCTGCCCGATCTGCCCTACGAGTCTCTCGATCGCTACATCAAGCACTCGCTGGAAAGCACCCCGGCCGAGCACCTCTACGACCTGTACGTCTTCTACGACGACCGCTCGTGGAAGGACAAGCGCTCCAACGTGACCTACACCCGCGCGACCCTGCCCAACCAGGCCCAGCTCGGCTACGACTACCACGACCCGCAGCAGACCTGGTACTCCCTTCCCAAGGAGAAGCGCCGGCTCGCGGTCACCGAGCCCTACTTCGATGCCGGGGCGACCGACGTCGCCATGGTCAGCCTGACGCTGCCGGTCGAGCGCAACGGCCGCTTCCTCGGCGTCGTGGGCTCCGACTTCAAGCTGGACTCGCTCAGCCAGAGCGTCGGCACGCTGAAGTTCGCCGCCCAGGACTTCGAGGGCAAGAGCCAGAGCTTCGCCTTCCTCTTCTCCCAGGAAGGCAACCTCGTTTCCTTCCCCGACCCGAAGGCGCTGGTGACCAAGGACTCCCCGAGCCAGACGATCAAGAGCGTCGAGGGCGGGCGCTACGCCGCGCTCGCCGGATCCAAGGCCGGCGACGTCGTGCACGTCAAGCTGAAGGACGGCAAAGCAGCCATCGCCTTCATCGAGCAGGTCCCGCTCGCGGGCTGGACCCTCGCGATGGTCGTGCCCGAGGCCGAGATCCTCGCCCCAATCGCCAAGTTCCAAGCCTTCGGCTACGTGACCCTCGCCGTCGCCCTCCTCGTCCTGATCGTCATGCTGCTGATGCTCGCCAACCAGATCGCCCAGCCCCTGAGCCTCCTGAGCAAGGCCGCAGAGCACATGGCCCGGGGCGACACCAAGGTCGACGGGCTCCTGCCCAAGGCGACCGAAGGGGAGATGGGGCACCTGCGCGACGCCTTCCGGGCCATGGTCGCCCACCAGCAGACCATGGCCGAGGCGGCCGAGGCGATCGCCTCGGGGGATCTCAGCCGCACCGTCGTGCCCAAGGGCGCCTCCGACACCCTGGGTCTTGCCTTCGCCCGGATGACCTCCAACCTGCGCGACGTGGTGGCGCGGGTCCGTACCGCCTCGGACGTGGTCAGCCAGGGCGCCGAGCAGATCGGCAGCGCGAGCGGCGAGCTGACGCAGACCGTCCACGTCCAGGCCTCGAGCGCCGAGGAAACCTCGGCGGCGATGGAGGAGATGGCGGCCAACCTCCACTCGGTGGATTCGAGCGCCCAGGACCTCAGCCGCAAGGCCGAGGTGATCCGCGGCCAATCGAGCGAGCTCGCCGCCGCCGTCTCGCAAACCTCGAGCGCCATCGCCGAGCTCGCGGCCAGCATCCAGCAGGTGGCGGGCAACGTCGACGACGCCAACCGGGTCTCGGAGGAGGCCGCGAGCTCGGCCCAGGACGGCGAGCAAGCCGTCGTCAAGGCCGCCGAGGGCATGACCGCCATCAGCCGGACCATGGACGGCATCCGCGACACCATCCAGGTGCTCGACAGGCGCTCGGCCGAGATCGGGGCGATCGTCGAGGTGATCGACGACATCGCCGAGCAGACCAACCTCCTGGCCCTCAACGCCGCCATCGAGGCCGCCCGCGCCGGCGACGCGGGCCGGGGCTTCGCGGTGGTCGCCGACGAGGTGCGCAAGCTCGCCGAGCGCTCCGCCAAGGCCACTCGCGAGATCGCGGAGCTCATCAAGGGGATCCAGACCGAGACCGCCAAGGCCGTCGGCGTCACCCACCAGGGCGCCGCCACGGTCGAGCAGGGCGTCCAGCTCGCGAGCCACACCGGCGAGGCGCTCGGCCGGATCAAGGGAGCCGCACTGCGGGTCAAGGACCTGCTCGGCCAGGTCGCCACCGCCACCAGCGAGCAGACGCGCGCCGGCGGCCAGATCGTCGCGGCCACCGAGCAGATGGCCAGCGTCAACCGGCAGGTCACCACCGCGCTCGAGGAGATGAACCAGCTCACCCGCAGCGTCTCCTACGCCACCGGCGAGCAGCGACAGGGATCCGAGCAGGTGGTCCTGGCGGTCGAGAGCCTGAGCCGCAGCGCCCAGGAGGCCGCCAACGCCACCAACCAGGTCAGCGGCTCCGCCGAGGACCTGCGCGAACAGGCCCATGCCCTCCAGGAGGCCGTGGCCTTCTTCAAGGTGGACGACGCGCAGGCAGAGCTTGCGGCCTCTCCCCGGCCACGCCTCCTCGCCGGGCGCTAGCCGCCCGGCCGAAACGTCCCCGACCAGCTAGCCGCCCGGGCAGATGCCCGGGCGGCTAGCTGGCGAGATCCCAGACCATGGTCTATAAATATAGCGATCGAGCCCCCTTTCGGCCCCCTTCGCAGGCACATGACCCAGTCCTTTCGCTCCTCCGAGAACGCCTTGCCCCCCCGTGCGCCCTTCCGGCGCGCGGTGCTGGCGCTCTGCGCCGCGTCGTGCCTGGCCGGCTGCTTCAAGCTCCCCGCCCCGCGCTTCGAGCCGCCTCGCCGTGGCGGGAGCGACATCCGGCACCTGGTCGAAGGGGAGTGCAAGCTGCCCACCTCCTGCGACAACCGGGTGAGGATCCACGTCGGCGGCGAGAGCACGCACCAGGCGATGCTCGCCTTCATCCGCGCCGCGCGCCGCGCGCTCTACGTGGAGATGTTCATCTTCCACGACGATCCGACCGGCAAGGAGATCGCCGACGCCCTCGTGTCGCGCGCCAAGGAGGGCCTCGACGTCCGGATCCGGCTGGACTCGCTGGGGGTGGAGGGGGGCCGCACCGACTACCGGATGTTCGACTACCTGAGGCGCGGCGGGGTCCGGGTCCAGACCCACAACCCCTGGTACTGGAGCCTGAACGGCTTCAACGTGACGCACCGCAAGCTGTTCGTGGCCGATCAGCAGCGGGCGCTGACCGGTGGGGTCAACGTGGGCGACGAGTACCGCTACCACTACTACGACGCCATGCTCGAGATCGAAGGGGAGGCCGCCGGCCAGATCGCCCGGGTCTTCAAGGAGGCCTGGGGCGAGGACCTGGCCGCCTCGGCGAGCGAGCCGAAAGCCCCCGTTGCCCCGGGAGCGGAGCCCCTGCAGATCGCGCTCGCCTCGCCGGGAACCTCCCAGGCCCACGAGATCCGCGACGCCTACCTCACGGCGGCGCTCGGCGCCAGCGAGAGCCTGGATGCGGCCTTCCCCTACTTCTGGGACGAGGAGCTGGTCTCGGCCTTCGCCGAGGCCGCCCGCCGGGGAGTCCGCGTGAGGATCCTGCTGCCCGACTGGAGCCGCTTCGACGCCTTTCACCTGCTCAACCAGTCGAGCGCGAGGCGGCTGGCGGCCTCCGGCGCCCAGGTCGCCCTGGTCAAGGAGAAGTTCCTGCACCTCAAGTACCTGGCGGCGGACCGGCTGTGGGCGAGCCTGGGCTCGGCCAACGGCGACACGCGAAGCCTGAGCGAGAACTACGAGCTCAACGTGTTCTTCCTGCGCCGGCAAACGGTGCACGCGATCGACGACCTGGTCTACGAGCCCCTCTGGCAGGGCGCGCACCGCGTCAGCCTGCAAGCCGAGTTCGAGCCGCCGGCCGCCAAGGGCTGGACCCTTCCCCTGCTGGAGGGGATCAAGGGCTGGTTTTGAAAAATCTCCCCGCCAACGGCAGGGAGACGAACGAACGGGGGGATGCCGCGCTACAGGTAGCTGGAGGCGAGGGTGCGCTGCTCCTCGAGGACCTTCGAGACCTGCTCGAGGGTGCAGAAGCCGAGGCGGATGACCAGGTGCCCCAGAAGCAGGCCGGTCTGCTCGTGCTCGCGGATCGCCTCCTCGAGCTGCTCGGGACTCATCAGGCCGCGGCGCACCAGCATCTGGCCGAGGCGCATGTCTCGGTACTGCTGCTCGAGCTGCCCCTCGAGCTGGGAGAAGGTGAGGTAACCCAGGCCGAACAACAGCTCGCCCAGGCGCATGTAGGGCTTCTTGGCCTGCTCGGTCAGCGCGTGCTCGAGCTGGGCGTCGGTGATGATGCCCTGCGAGACCAGCACCTGGCCCAGACGCTCCTTGCGGGGTCCCTGTTGCGACATCGCGCCTCCTCATGGATTTCGGTGGCTGGTGAGCCCACTTGGTCAAAGACGCCCCATTCTAGCCTTTTTGGCCCCATGCTGTAAATTGGAGGGGGATCCGGCACCGAGGAGAACGCGATGGGCACCCTGATCAAGCACGGCGAAATCGTCACGGCCACCGAGCGCATGCGCGCCGACGTCTACGTCGAGGACGGCACCATCCAGGCAATCGCCTCGCGCCTCGACGCCAGGCCCGGCGACACGGTCATCGACGCCGGCGGCTGCTACGTCTTCCCCGGCGGGATCGACGTCCACACCCACCTGGACATGCCCTTCATGGGCACGGTCTCGACCGACGACTTCGAGACCGGCACCCGCGCGGCCGCCGTCGGCGGCACCACCGGGGTGATCGACTTCGTGATGCCCGAGAAGGGCCAGCCCCTCATGGACGCCCTCTCGGTCTGGCACGCCAAGGCGCGCGGCAGGGCCGTGAGCGACTACGCCTTCCACATGGCCGTGACCCACTACAGCGACGCGGTCGGCCGCGAGCTGCCCCGGGTGGTCGAGGCGGGGGTCACCTCCTTCAAGACCTTCATGGCCTACAAGGGCTCCATCGGGATCGACGATGCGGGCCTGTTCCAGGTCATGCGCAAGACGCGCGATCTCGGCGCGCTGGTCACCGTCCACGCCGAGAACGCCGAGGTGGTCGACGGCCTGGTGCGCGAGCTGGTCGCCGAGGGCAAGCTCCACCCGCGCTACCACGCCCTCTCGCGGCCGGCCCTGGCCGAGGCCGAGGCGACCCACCGTGCGATCGCCCTGGCCGAGATCAACGATCGCTCGCTCTACATCGTCCACCTGACCTGCGACGAGGCCCTCGCCCACGTCAAGCACGCCCACTGCCGGGGCCGGCACGTCATGGCCGAGACCTGCCCCCAGTACCTGCTGCTGGACGACTCGCGCTACGACGAGCCCGACTTCGAGGGCGCCAAGTACGTCATGAGCCCGCCCTTGCGCAAGCCCAAGGACAACGAGGCGCTCTGGCAGGCGCTCGCGGCGGGCTACATCCAGACCGTCGCCACCGACCACTGCCCCTTCGACTTCGAGGGCGCCAAGCAGATGGGCCGCGACGACTTCTCCAAGATCCCGAACGGAGCTCCCGGCATCGAGGACCGGCTCGCCCTGCTCTACACCTACGGGGTCGTGCCGGGGCGGATCTCGCTCAACCGCTTCGTCGAGGTCTTCGCCACCAACCCGGCCAGGATCTTCGGCCTCCACCCCCGCAAGGGCACCGTCTGCGTGGGCGCGGACGCCGATCTGGTGGTCTTCGATCCCACCATCAAGGGCCGGATCTCGGCCAAGACGCATCACCAGCGGGTGGACTACAACCCCTTCGAGGGCTTCGAGACGATCGGCGCGCCGACCCACGTGCTGATCAACGGCCGGGTCGCGGTCGAGGGCGGCAAGTACGTGGGCGAGCCCGGCACGGGCCGCTACCTGCCCCGCTCGCCCGTGACGCCCCTCCAGAAATCCGAAGCGCTCAGGGCCCGGTAGGGGACACGAACCGCGTCCTCACCTCACCTCCACCGCCATCGTCGCGCACAGCGCCCCCGACCAGGCCACGATCCAGGCCGAGCCGGTCGCCGCCGCCGTGAAGACGGCGCCCGAGCCCGCGCTCTCGATCGTCCCGACGCCTGATGCGCTCGAACCCGGGCGCGTCAGGCGCAGGGGATCGAGCACCTCCCAGCGCGTGATCGTGGGCGCCGACACCACCTGAGCATCGGTGTCGAGCGCGCTCGAGACGCTGACGGCGAAGGGCTCGCCCACCGCGAGCGGCCGCGGAGCGCTGGAGGGGAGCACCAGGCGCGAGAGGACCCGAAAGGGCGTCGTGCTCGTGCCCGGGATGCCGTCGGCCAGGACGGTGAGCGGACCGGTGGCGGCCCCGACGGGCACCGAGGCCGTCAGGACCCCGTCCTCGAGGACCGCGGCGCTCCGGGCCGGCCCCAGCTCCAGGGCGAAGGGGCCGCGGTCGCCGAACGCGCCGCGGACCACCACCTTGACCCCGGGCCCGCCGTTGGTCGGGGTGAAGGCGATGCCCTGCGGGACGAGGCTTGGAATCAGGTCCAGCGAGACGGTGGTGCGCTGGTTGGGGCGAAGGGTGACGCCCGTCGCCTCGGCCGAGGCGACGGGGAGGCTGGTCGAGGCCTGATCCGCGCGGAAGGCTTCGGCACGGACGACCAGACCCGTGGCGGCGGCGAGGGTGAGGCTCGCCGTGGCGGTGCGCGACGCGCCCTCCTGGGCCGGGCGGCTCAGGGGAAGGGACGAGAGGAGGGTATCCCCCTTGCGCACCTGCACCCAGAGGGTCTCGGCGCTCAGCGGGATCTGCTGGGGTGAGCGGCGGGGCCACTGGACCCCGAGCAGCAGGGTCGCCCCCGCCCCCGGGGGGGCCGCGTCCCTCAAAGCCGAGGCCTGCGGCATCGCCGCGCGGCAGCCCGAGAGGACGATCACCAGGATGGCGCATTTCAGACGGCGTCGCATCGGGGCCTCCTCCTACTACCGGACGATCACGCTCAGCGCGCTGGTGGAGCGGACCTCGACCGTCACCTCCCGGAAGACGTTCGGGTCGTCGCTCGCCACGCAGCGCACGCGATAGTCGCCCGCAACGGTCGTCGGCCTGGTCGCGACCAGGCCCGTGGGGCCGACAGAGAGCTGGCCTCCCGAGCGGTCCAGCCACCTGATCGGGGCAGGGAAGCCGTCGCTTCGCGTGGCACTGCCCGAGAGCTGGTGCTGGGTCGGCAGGCCGAGGCTCGAAGCGGGGTCGCTCGGGATCAGGAAGAGGACCAGGTGAGCGCGCGAGACCGAAACCTCCCTGATCGCCACCAGGGGGGTGGCCGCGGGCTTGGGGGTGGGCTCCGGGGTCCTGGGGGCCTCGAAGGGGGTGGGGGTGGCGCTCGGAGTCCCTTGCCCCGTCCCGGGCGCGACCCCGCCCGTCATCCCGGAGTCCGAGCGAGCGCTCCCAGGCGCGATCGCCTGCACCGCGATCAGGGGCTCGTCCTCCTCGGCGGCGAGGCAGCCCGACAGAGCCAGCACGACGAGTCCCAGGCAGGTCGTTCCTCTGGTGCGCGACGGCATGGCACCCTCCCTTTTTTGACTTTTTTACTATTCATGATTCATGAATCATATCTACCCATGAACGAAAAATAGTAATCAAATCAAAAAAAACACCCGGAAGCATCGGCTTCCGGGTGGTCTCGAGACGATCGGCCCGCTCAGGGCGAAAGCAGCATGGAAGGCACCGTGAGGCCCTTGTAGTGCGTCACCTCGCGCGGGGCGCCTGCCACCTCGACGATGTCGATGCAGTCCACGGGGCAGACGTGCGAGCACAGCGAGCAGCCCGTGCAGCGATCCAGGTGGACCAGGGGCACGCCGCGCTCCTTGATCGGGGTGCCGGGCGGGTGCGGCACCGTGATGGCCTGGTAGGCCGCATCGTTGCACGCGGTGACGCACTTGTCGCACTTGATGCACCGGGCCGCGTCGATCACCGCCTTGGGGCGATGGTCGAAGTCGAGCGCCGCGTGGGGGGCGAGGTTGGGCAGGGCGCGGCCCACGACCTCCTCGAGGCGCGAGAAGCCCTTGCGCTCGAGATAGGCCTCGAGCCCCTCCTTCAGCTCGGTGATGATGCCGAAGCCGCGCAGCATGACCTCGGTGCAGACCTGGAGGTTGGTCGCCCCGAGCGCGAGGAACTCGACCGCGTCGCGCCAGGTGGCGATGCCGCCGGTCGCGGAGATGGCCGCCCCCGGGTGGCGCAGGGCGATGTCGCTGACGGCCTTGAGGGCGATCGGCTTGATCGCAGCGCCCGAGTAGCCGCCGTAGGTGGTTTGGCCCCGCACGCTCGGGCGCACCGAGAAGTCCTCCACGTCCACGCCCATCAGGACGTTGACGGTGTTGATGGCCGAGACGGCGTGCGCGCCGTTGGAGAAGGCCTCGGTGGCCGGCACGTTGATGTCGGTGACGTTGGGCGAGAGCTTGATGATGACGGGTACCCGGGCGACCTCGGTGACCCAGCGGGCGATGTTGCCCGTCACCACCGGGTCCTGGGAGCAGACCGACCCCATTCCCCGCTCGGGCATGCCGTGAGGGCAGCCCAGGTTGCACTCGATCATGTCGCAGCCCGCGTCCTGGAAGAGGCGCACCAGCTCCTTCCAGTCGTGCTCGCTGGTGCCCGCGGCCATCACCGAGCCGATCAGGACATGCTCGGGAAAGCGATCCTTGAGCCACCGGCACTCCGTAAGCCACACCTCGAGGGGGCGATCGCTGATCAGCTCGATGTTCTCGAAGCCGAACATGCGGCGATTGCCGACGTTGAGCGTGGCGAAGCGGGGGCTGACGTTGTCGATCCGCTCGTGAGCAGGCCCCGCCGTCTTGATGACGGCCCCGCCCCAGCCCGCCTCGAAGGCCCGCGCGATCATCTCGCCGGTCGTGGTGGGCGGCGCCGAGGCGAGGGTGAAGGGGTTCGCGAACCGAACCCCGGCAAACGAGATACTGAGGGACATTCAAGCCTCCCTGGCAGGCCGATACGCCTGTTTGGCCGATGGCGCGGCCGCGGGTCTACCTGCTCAAAAGCCTACCATGCCGCTCGGCCCGGCGGCGCACGGATGCCTGGTCCCTTGCCCCGATCGGTGGTAGAATTCCCGGACCAGGCGTTTCATCGCAACAGAAGGAGAGGCTTCATGGATCATCTTCGAGCCGGTGCCGGAGCCGGCGCCCCGCTGGTGCCCGCCGTGGCCAACGAGAGCAAGACCCAGCAGGAGTGGGAGTACGAGTACCTCGAGGACCTGGGCAGCGACCCGAAGGGGCGCCTCAACGAGCTCGGCAAGGACGGCTGGATGCTCGTGAGCGCCGCGCCCTTCATCTTCCGCCGCCCCAAGCTCGCGGACGAGAGCAAGACCCGCGGCCGCGTGGGCTTCTCGCGCCAGTAGGTTTTAAACGAGCAAGCCCCCGGGAACAAGATCCCCTAGCGTCCCCCCTCTCGACAAGCGGGACGCTGGGGGATCGAACGTATGCAGCAACCACCCAAAGGCTCGCCCCAGCGGGGCACCCAGCCCCTGCGGCAGGGCACGACCCGGCCCTTCTCGGACACCTTCGTCCCGTCGGGGGGCCCCGCCGCCCCGGCCCAGCAGCGCGGCACCCGCCCCCTCCAGCCGCTCTCGCCAGACGCCCTCAAGACCCTGGTGCCCCAGCGACTCACCGAGGTCCAGAAGGACCTGGACTACGTCCGGCACCTGACGACCCTCTTCTCGACCCCCGTCACCCTCCTGCGCTACGCCGCCCACCTGGTGGATGCGCCGCCGGCGCCCGAGGCGCCGGCCGCGGTCGAGGAAACGGGCCCTTCCGGCGAGGAGACCCCGTTGGATCAGCCCGAGGAAGGCGAGGCGGCGCCTCTCGAGCCCGAGGACCCGACGCCTGTTCCCTTTCGTGGCCTGACCACGGCGCAGCGCGCGCTCGCCCACGACGTGGCCGAGGTGCTGAAGCGCGACCCCAAGCTCAAGCAGCGCGCCATGGTCGCCCTGTTCCAGTTCGACGACACCCACCGGAACTACCGCGAGGCCGCGGAGCTGATGGACGAGATCTACGGCTGCGACTTCGCCGCGGCATGGGAGCGCCTCCCCCTGCTCGGCATCGAGCGCCTCAAGGGGAAGGCCTACGCGATCTGCGGCTTCTACGAGAACTTCAAGCACGACCCGGTGATCAACCGGGTCTTCCCCGCTCCCAGCAACGGCGGTGGCGGCGCCACCGGGCCGCTCAACGCCCCGGGCGGCCGCACCGGCCCCCTGGTCCAGCCCGTGGTCCAGCCCGTGAGCCAGCCGGTGACCGACACGAGCCTCACGCCGAGCGGCCTGCTCGGCAAGATCAAGGGCCTCTTCGGGAAGTGATCCCCCGGCTCAGTGGCCGCCCCCCAGGTCCGGTTCGTAGCGCGTGACCCGGTTGCGGCCGTTGCGCTTGGAGGCGTAGAGGGCCTGATCGGCGAACTCGACCAGCTCCACCGGGGTCTTGGCGTGCGGTCCGAGGGAGGCCACCCCGATCGAGACGTAGACGTGGAGGATCTCGCCGCCCGGCCCCTGCAGGTCGGTCCCGGCGATCGCCTCGCGGAGGCGCTCGGCCAGGACCATGGCCCCCGCCTCGTCGGTCTCGGGCATCAGGACCAGCATCTCCTCGCCGCCGAAGCGCCCCGGGATGTCCACGTCCTCGCGGATCTGCGCCTTGATGACGCCGGCGACCAGCCTCAGGACGTCGTCGCCCGTGGCGTGGCCGTAGGTGTCGTTGAACTTCTTGAAGTGGTCGATGTCCATCATCGCGAGGCTCAAGGGCGTGCCGTAGCGCTGGGCCCGGCGCACCTCGCTGGCGAGGCGCTGCTCGAAGTACGACCGGACGTAGAGGCGCGTCAGGCCGTCCACCGTGGCCCGCTCGTAGAGCTTGGCGTTCTGGATGGCGACCGAGGCCTGGCTCGCGATCGCCTGGAGCAGGTCCAGGTCGCGTGGGCCGAACGCGTTGACCACCGCCTGCGAGTCCACGTACAGGACCCCCAGAGGCTCCTGCT
This sequence comes from Pantanalinema sp., assembly GCA_036704125.1. Lineage (NCBI taxonomy): Bacteria > Bacillati > Cyanobacteriota > Cyanophyceae > Leptolyngbyales > Leptolyngbyaceae > Pantanalinema > Pantanalinema sp. The sequence goes on from DATNQI010000040.1 coordinate 41,165, forward strand.
TGACCATCAGGGGCACGCACATGACGGTGCGCAGGTTGAGGTCGAGGATCGACTGCTGGGCCTGGAACTGGGCGTGGTCCTTGGTGTCGAGCACGCACTCCGCCTCGAGGGTCGCAAGCACCCGCTGGGTGATGCTGCCCGAGACCTTCTCGCTCGAGTCCGTCAGGACGTTGCCCGCGCGGTCCTTGGCGTGGTGGACATGCAGCTGCTCGCCGTCGTCGGTCAACAGGATGAAGCAGCGATCGGCGCCCGTCAGCTTGAGCGTGAAGTCGACGATGTTGTCGATGACCTCCGCGAGCACCAGGGTGGTGCTGACGGTGCGCGCCAGGGTGTTGAGCATCTCGAGCTGGCGCGAGTGGGCCTCGCGCTCGGCGTCGAGGCGCAGGTTGGCCTGGGCCTGGACGGCCTGGGCCGCTCGCGCCTCAGCGAGCTGCGAGCGCAAGGCCTCGATCTCCTTGAGGGACGCGAGATAGCGGCCGTCATCCGAGCGCGCCCCGGCGTCCTCGGAAGGCGACAGGTCGCCGCGCCACACCCGCCACAGCTCGTCGAGCGAGAGCAGCTCCTCGCGCGCGGCCTCGTCCGCGCAGGTTGAAAGCAGGGCATCGAGGGCCTTGCGGGCCTCGGCCAGGAGGCGATAGGCCTCGGCCGAGCGACCTTCGAGACGCGCCAGCCCGAAGGTCGCCGCGAGCTTGAGGCGCGGCGAGTCCCCGGCCCGGCGGGCCTGCTCGAGGGCCTCGCGCGCCTCTCGAACGTTGCCGAGGCGCCCCAGGGCCTGGCCGCGAAGCCAGTGGGCGACGCCCTCCACGTGGGAGGCGCCGCAGGAGGCCGCTGCCGCGGCCGCGGCCGCGGCAGCCGCCTCCTGCTCGCACAGCGCGTTTTCCGCCCATGCGCGGGCGAGCAGACCGCGCGCCCGGGCGCCATGCGCCTGGTTGGTCTCGGCCCAGGCGACGAGGCGATCGCTCTTCTCGCGCGCCTCGGCCCCCTCGCCGAGGCGAGCGGCGAGCTCGGCCCCGAGCGAAAGCAGCTTCGGGTCGTACTCGTGGATGCCGGTCGAGGCGCTGAGGGCCGTGGCAGACTCGAGCCGGGCCTGGGCCGAGAGGAGGCGCCCGAGCAAAAGCTCCACCTCCACCGCGTAGCTTTCGACCGTCACGTCGAGGTAGGAGTTGCGGGTCCTCTCGGCCACCGCCCGGGCCGAGCGCAGGCAGGCGTCAGCCGGGGCGCAGGCCCCCAGCTGGGCGTGAGCGACGGCCTCGACCATCAGGGAAATGCCCTCGTAGAGCGGGTTGCCGGAAGCAGCCGCCGCCTCGGCCGCGGCGCGGGAATGGGCGGCCGAATCGGCGAAGCATCCGAGCTCGTACGAGGCCATCCCCAGGTTGATGAGGGCGCAGATCCCGTCGTCCTTGATCCCAAGCTCGCCGCAGAGCACGCGCGTCCGCTCGAACGAGGCCAGGGCGCCATCGTAGCGGCCTACCGACATCTGGGCGTTGCCGAGCAGGTTGAAGGTGTCGTTGAGGCCGGCCTTGTCGCCCAGGCTCTCCTTGACCGAGCGGGACTCGTCGAGGCAGGCGAGGCCCGTCGCGATGCGCTCGGGGTCCCCCTGGACGTACATCAGGCCCAAGAAGCCGAGGCACGAGCTGAGCATGGCCTGATCGTCGCGCTCGCGGGCGATCGCGAGCGCCTCCTCGGTGCGCGCGACGGCCGAGGCCGCGTCCCCCTTGAAGTTGTGGAGCCTTCCCATGGCGAAGCGCACCCGCGCCCCCTCGGCCGGGTCCGGATGGCGGTCGAGGGCCGCGAGGGCCTCGGTCATGCAGGCGAGGGCCTCGTCGTACTGTGAGCGGACCTGGTGGAGGATCCCCAGGCTGTAGAGCAGGGAGGCCTCGCGGCCGGTGCCGCCCAGCGCGCGCGCGATGGCCAGGGCCTCCTGGTAGTGGCGGCCGGCGACGTCGAGCTCGGACGAGTAGCGGGCGATGTCCCCCAGGCCCTGCAAAAAGCCGAGGCGATCGATCGCCTCGCTCGCGTGCGGCAGGCCCGCCTCGAGCATGGTCCGGGCCTGGTCAAGGCCGAAGAGCGAGAGGCTCTTGCGGGCGGCGGCGAGGGCCGGGCGCACCCCGTTCGAGGGCGACGCGCTGGCCAGCTGGTGGCGCGCCAGCTCGAAGAGGGCCTCGAGCCGGTCGTCCCCCGCGAGCTCCACCGAGAGGACCTCGGCGATGCGGGTGTGGAGCGCGAGACGCTCGGACGCCGCGAGGCGCGCGTCGAGCAGCTCGGCGAACTGGGTGCCGACGAACCGCACGATCCCCTCGTCCTCGCGCAGGATGCCCTCGGCCGCGAGCTGGGCGAGGGCCTCGAAGCGCGCGTCCTCGTCGCAAACAACCAGGCGCTGAAGGCGGGCGGCGGGGAAGGGCTGGGCCATGACCGCGGCGAGCTCGGCGATCTCTCGCGAGAGCGGGGCGAGGCGATCGAGGCGGCGCAAGAGCAGGTCGTGAATGCTCGAGGGCAGGTCCGCGGCAGTGATCGAGAGGCCCTCGGTCCGCCAGCGGCCCTGGCTGCGGCGCAGGAGGCCCTCCTGGTGGAGGTGGCGCAGGGCTCCCTCGACGAAGAGCGGGTTGCCGAGCGTGGCGCCCTCGAGCCGCTCCAGGAAGGCGGGCTCCAGGTCGCGGTGGCCGAGGATCGCCTCGGTCATCTCGCGCACCTCGCTCGTGGCGAGCGGCGGCAGGGCCATGGCGCCGGGGATGTCCTCGCGGCCGGCCGTGACCAGGAGCAAGGGGTGGCCTTCGAGCTTGCTTGCGATCGCAGCCGACAGCTCCTGGCTGCTCGCATCCGCCAAGTGCCAGTCGTCCAGGATGAGCACGAGCCCGCCGGTTCCGGCCACGCAGGCGAAGAGCTCCACGATCGCCCCCTGGAGGCGGGCCTTCTCCTTCTGGGGGTCGAGCCCGGCCGTGGCCCCTTCCGGGGCCAGCTCGGACAGCAGGCTCGAGAGCGGCAGGCAGAAGGGCGCGCGCGCCTCGGGAGAAAGCGTGGCGACGGCCGCGCGCAGCACCGGCACGAAGGCGGCGTAGGGGGCCCCCTCCTCCTGGCAGGCGGCATTCAGGACCGGCAGGCCCGCGAGCTGCGCCTGGAAGCGAAGCTCCTCGAGCAGGCGCGTCTTGCCGAGGCCCGGAGCCGCCGTGAAGGCGAGGGTGGTCAGCGCCCGGCGCGAGAGGGCCGAGAGCCCGTCGCTGAAGGCGGCGAGCGCCTCGTGACGCCCCACGAACGGGCTCGCCCCGAGCATGCCGGAGTCGTCCTCGTCCTGGGCCTCGCCGAGAGCGGCGAGCAGCTCGTGGCACGACTGGAAGCGCGAAAGCGGGTCCTTGGCCAGCAGGCGCATGACCACGGCCTCGAGCTCGGGCGACACCTCCGGGCAGAGGGGGGAGATCGGCTCGGGGGCCTCCTCCAGGTGGGCGCGCAGCACCGTCACCGGGTCGTCCCCTTCGAAGGGGACCCGGCCGGTGAGCAGGTGGTAGGCGAGGGCGCCGGCCGAGTAGAGGTCCGAGCGGGCATCGAGCTTGGCGCCGCGCGCCACCTCGGGCGACATGTAGGCGAGGGTGCCCTTGATGCCGCCGCCCGGCTGGCCCGAGGGGCCCATCAGGCCGAAGTCCATGAGCTTGAGGCGGCCGTCCGGGGTCAGGCGGATGTTCTCGGGCTTGATGTCGCAGTGGACCAGCCCCTGCTGGTGGATGTAGGCGAGGGCCCGGGCGAGCTGCACCAGGAGCCGGCGAACCTCGTCGCTCGAGAGGGGCAAGAGCGCATCGAGGCCGTCGCCGGGGACGACCTCCATGGTGAAGAAGGGGGTGCCGTCCTCGAGCGTCCCGAAGTCGTGGACCTCGACCAGGTTTGGGTGGCGCAGGCGCGCCATGGCCCGGAACTCTTGCCGGAAGCGGCGCGCGGCGTCCTCTGGATCGGCGGCCTGCTGCAGTGAAAGGGTCTTGAGGGCGAGCCGCTTGCCGTTGGTCAGGTCCTCGGCGAGGTAGACGCACCCCATGCCGCCCCGGCCCAGCAGGGAGAGAACGCGGTACCGATGGGTAAGCTGCTCGATCATCGCCCCTCGCCATCACGCAGGGCGCAAGATCGCCCTCGAAGCTCCGAGCAATGCTAACAGATTAGCTATGACGAGGCAATCGAACGCCAGCCGCGGGTCAAGTGGCGCCTGCGGCCATCAGCCCCTTATGACCTGGCCCTCCTCTCGGATCTCGGCGACCTTGAACCCCAGATCATTCTCGAGCACCTCCTTGAGGCGGCAGTGGGAGATGAACTCGGGGTTGTACTTGACGGTCACCACCCCCAGGCCGGTGGTGCCGGTGCCCTCCTCGAAAGGAGCGCTGCTCGCCCTGACGGCGATCGCGCCGTCCAGCGCGCGCAAGCCGTCGATGATCCGGCGCACGCAGGTCTTGCACGTGATGTCCTCGACGAAGAACGACACTTCCCGATGGTGCAGCATGCCTATCCCTCCCTTGATCCCTTCTAGGTTCCGCCGATGGCGAGCGCTCCCACCCGGCGCAGCTTGACCCGCTCGACCAGGCGCGACACGTCCCTGAGGTGACACAGCTCGGTGCCCGGGGTCATGGCCGTTCCCGCCCCCGCGGCCACCCCCCAAAGCAGGGCCTCGCCGAGGCTCTCGCCCAAGGAGAGGCGGTAGACGATCCCCGCGACCATCGAGTCGCCCGCGCCGACCGAGGACTGGATCGAGACCTCGGGCGGGGTCGCGATCCACGCCTCGTGCGCGCTCATGGCGTAGGCCGCGCGGGGGCCGTCCGAGACGACGACCACCTCGACCCCCTGCCTGATCACCTGCTCGGCGGCAGCGAGGAAGGCCGACTCGCCCTCGATCGAGCGCCCGATGAGGCGCTCCAGCTCGTAGCGATTGGGCTTGACCAGGCTGGGCAGCGCCTCGATCCCCGCCGCCAGGGCCGGCCCGTCGGCGTCGAGCGCGGTCTTGAGCCCCTTGGAGCGGGCCTCCTCGATCAGGCCGCGGTAGATCTCCTTGGAGAGGCCCGGCGGGACGCTGCCCGAAAAGACGATGAAGTCGGGCCGCTCCGCCCAGCCCGAGATCTTGCGCTGGATCCGCTCGCCCTCCTCCTGCCGGACGTAGGGGCCCGGGGCGTTGATCCGGTAGGACTCGCCGGTGCTCGGGTCCTGCAGGATGAGGTTCTCGCGGGTCTCGCCCTCGATCCAGTTGAAGGCCGAGCGGATGCCCTCGTCCTCGAGGGCCCGGTGGACGAGCTGGCCGTGGTGACCTCCCAAGAGGCCCAGCGCGAGGGTGCTGCCGCCGAGCTCGCGCACCACCCGCGAGACGTTGATCCCCTTGCCGCCGGGGTCGAAGCGGACCGAAAGCGCCCGGTTGGTGTCGTCCGAGACCAGGGCGTTCACCGTCAGGGTCCGGTCCATCGAGGGGTTGAGGGTCACCGTCGCGATCATGCCCGCCCTCCTCTCATGGATGGCCGGCGAGCTTGACCAGCACCCCGGCCCCGATCACCCCTGCCTCGCGCCCGAAGCGCGCCTTGGCGAAGCGCAGGGCCTCGACCGCGTCCGACAGCGCCCGACGGTGCACGCTCGCCTCGGCGAGCTCGAGGAGCTGGGGCACGCCGCGGATCACTCCGCCCCCCAGCACGATCAGGTCGGGATTGAGGGTGTTGACGAGGTTCGAGAGGCCCGCCCCCAGGAGCTCCCCGGTCTCCTCGATGATGCGCAGCGCCAGCGCATCGCCGCGCAGCCCGGCCTCGGAGATCACCTCCACCCGCAGCTTGGAGAGGTCTCCGCCCACGAGCTCGCTCATGATCGAGGGCTCACCCTTCTCGAGGGCCTCGCGGGCGCGGCGAGCCATGGCGGTGCCTGAGGCGTAGGACTCCCAGCAGCCGGGATTGCCGCTCGGGCAGGGGGGACCGTCCCAGTTGATGGTCGTGTGGCCCACCTCGCCCGCGAAGCCGTTCGCCCCCTCGTAGAGGTGGCCGTCGATGACGATCCCCGCGCCGATGCCCGTGCCCACGAAGACGCAGACCATGTGGCGCACCCCCTTGCCCGCCCCGAAGTGGAGCTCGCCCAGGGCCGCCATGTTGACGTCGTTGTCGACGTAGACCTCCTGGTGGAGGCGATCGCTGAGCATCTGGCGCAGGGGGACGTCGCGCCACTGGAGGTTGGGCGAGTAGAGGATGTTGCCCGTCCCCGGCTCGACCAGCCCCGCGCTCGCGACCCCCACCCCGAGCACCGCCTCCTTGCCGAGGCCCTCGGTCAGGCGCTCGACCGCCTCCGCCATCTGGTCGGCGACCCCCTCGGGGCCCGCCCCGGTGCGGGTGTAGACCGTGTCGCTCTTGAGCACGTCCAGGTTGGTGTCGAGCAGGGCCGAGGCGATCTTGGTGCCGCCCAGGTCCATCCCGATGATGTAGTAGCCCACCTCCCTAGACCCAGGTGAGGATGGTCTTGATCCGGACGTGAGAGGTGGGATCCTCGCCCTCGATGTCGATGGCCAGCGGCCTGCCCTTGTCGTCCTCGCGGACCATCACGCGCTCGGCGCACTTGACCTCGTGCATGAAGGCGTCCGTCGAGCCGGCCTTCCCCACCTCGATGTCGACCGAGCACGACTCGGACCCCTTGATTTCCGGAGCCATCCCGAGGAAGGGGGCCCGGTTCACGACCACCTGATCGCCGAGCTCCTCGCTGTTGACCTGGATGCTCACGGGCCGGTTGAGGCACGTGTTGGTCAGCGACGCCATGTAGTCGTTCCACTTGCTCCGATCGATCTCGCGCGTCGTCATGCCACCCTCCTTGCGCAGCGGTTGGCCGTTCCGGCCCTCCCGCGTCCCCCGGACAGATTGTAACGATGCGTGAATTATCCGGAAGCGGCTCGCAAAGGTCAACGCGAAAGCAAGGCTCGACGGCGCCGGAGTGCCGTCGAGCCTTGCGCGTGAAGCAGGGGAATGTTCTAGGGGTAGAGGCCCCGCAGGGTGAGGGCGTTCGCGACGCGGCCCACCGCCTCCACGTAGGCGCCCATGCGGAAGGAGAGCCCCCGGGTCTCCACGTTGGCGACCACGTTCTTGAAGGCGCGGGCCATGACGTCCTGGAGCCGGGCGTTGACCTCGGCCTCGGTCCAGAAGAGCTGCTGGGAGCCCTGGACCCACTCGAAGTAGCTGACGATGATGCCGCCCGCGTTGGCGAGGATGTCGGGCAGCACCAGGACGCCGCGCTGCTCCAGCAGGACGTCGGCCTCGAAGGTGACCGGGGCGTTCGCGCCCTCGACCACGATAGGGGCCTGGACGCGGTGGGCGTTGCCGGGATGGATCTGGGCGCCGAGCGAGGCGGGGATCAGCACGTCGCAGGGCAGGTAAAGTACCTCTTCCTCGGTGATGGGGGTCGCCTCGGCGTACCCCTTGAGGAAGCGGTGGACCTTGGTGTAGCCGAGCAGGTCCGGCACGTCGAGGCCGTCCTCGCGGTAGAGGCCGCCGGTCAGGTCCGACACCGCGACGACCCGGGCGCCGCGCTCGTGCAGGAGCCTGGCGGTGACCGAGCCCAGCTTGCCGAAGCCCTGGATGGCGACCCGCAGGCCCTGCAGGCTGCGCCCCTGGTGCTTGAGCAGCTCCTCCAGGGCGAGGACCACCCCGCGGCCGGTGGCGCTGGCGCGGCCCACGGTGCCGCCGACGGCGGTCGGCTTGCCCGTCGCCACCCCCGGCGCCGCGTAGCCGTGGTTGTTGCTCCAGGTGTCCATGATCCAGGCCATCTCGCGGGGGCCGGTGTTGACGTCCGGGGTCGGGATGTCCTTGTGGGGGTCAAAGACCTGGGCCATGTCGGTGGTGTAGCGCCGGGTCACGCGCTCGAGCTCGCGCGTCGAGAGCTGGTGGGGGTCCAGGGTGACCCCGCCCTTGGCCCCGCCGTAGGGCAGGCCCACCAGCGAGCACTGCCACGTCATCAGCATGGCCAGCCCGGTGATCCGGTCGATGTCCACCGTGGGGTGGAAGCGGATGCCGCCGGTGTAGGGCCCCAGGATGTTGTTGTGCTGCACCCGGTAGCCGGGGAACATGCGGATCGCGCCGTCGTCCATCCGGACGGGGCTGTGGGTGTGGACCACCTTGTCGGGGGTGCCGAGGCGATCGCGCATGCCCCGGTCCAGGCCGAGCAGGTCGCCGCACTTCTCGAGCTGGAGGAGGGCCTTCTCGAGCTGGTTGATCGCAACGGGGTGGGTTTCGGTCGCCATTGACGCTCCCTTTCGCTCACGCGGGTCACGGCTGGATTGTACCACTTCTCGCCCGGTTTACAGGCCTGCTCGCCGGTGGCATGATGGGGCCCCATGTCGAACCCCACTTCGCCCTCCATCCCGCTGCGGCCGGCTCCGCTCTTCGAGGCGGTCTCGCGTCACGCCGTCACCCTCGGCGTCGACGTCCACCTGGTGGGCGGCTACGTGCGCGACGCCCTGCTGGGGCGTCCTTCGCTCGACGCCGATCTCATCACCGCTGGCGATCCCGCGCCGCTCGGCCGCGCGATCGCCCAGGAGCTCAAGGGCCACTTCGTCGTGCTCGACCCCGACTTCGGCGTCGCGCGGGTGGTGCTGCCGGGCGGGGGGGTGCTCGATCTGGCGAGGATGCAGGGCGACACGATCGAGGACGACCTTTCCCGGCGTGATCTGACCGTCAACGCCATCGCCTTGCCGCTGGTCGTGGGGGGCGAGGCCCTGGTGGACGCTCCCTTGCTCGACCCGACGGGGGGCCTTTCGGATCTTGCGGCGCGCACCGTCCGGGCCATCAGCCTCGAGAACCTGGTCGCCGACCCGGTGCGCCTCATCCGCGTGCTGCGCTTCGCGGCCACCCTCGACTTCGCGATCGCCTTCGAGACCCTCGAGTGGGTCGAAACCTACAAGCGCAAGCTCCTGGAAGCGGCGTACGAGCGCACGACCGCCGAGCTGCTCAAGATCCTCGCCCTGCCGGACGCCTACCGCTGGATCGAGCGCCTCTTCGGCCTCGGGGTGCTGGGGGTGCTGACCCCGGAGTTCACCATGCTGCGTCGGATCCCGGTCCTCGAGGGTCGCACCCTGGACGGCATGGCCCACGCCCTCGAACGCACGCGCCGCCTGGAAGGCCTGCTGAAGACGCTGCCCACCGCCTGGAGTGCCCACGCCCAAGCCATCCGAGACGACCTCGCAACACCGCTCGGCGGGGGCGCCACGCGCGGCGACCTTCTCAAGCTCGCCGCCCTCTTGCTCGACGTGGGCCGACCGTTCACCTTAGCCTACACCCCCGACGAAGCACTTTCGTTCGAGGGCCACGCCCAGGAGGGGGCCGAGCGCATCGGCGTCATCGCCGAGCGCTTCAAGCTCAGCGCGAAGGCGCGGGACTACCTCATGAAGCTCGTTCGCTACCAGGAGGTTCCGAGTGAGCTGGACACCCTGGACCCGGTCGCGCATTACCGGCTCTTCCGGGCGGCGGGCGAATCCAGCGCTGGCCTTCTACTCGTCGCTCTGGCCGACCGTGCGGCGACCCTCGGCTGGCGTGACACTGCGTTCGAGGAGCGGCTCGCACACGCGCTTGCGGGCTACTTTCGAGCGGACCGGGCGCTGGTCGAGCCCCGGCGCCTGTTGGACGGCCAGGGCCTGATGGCCGCGCTCGACCTGAAGCCGGGCAAGCACATCGGGGTGCTCCTGGAGCGGGTGCTCGAAGCGCAGCTGCGCGGAGAGATTGCGACCCGCGACGAGGCGATCGCCCTGGCGCGGTTCCTCCATCAGGCCTGATCGAATAGGGGATAGGGTCGCCCTCGCACGCCAACGGCCGGTTCCAATGAACGGGCGCGGATCTTACGATGACCCAATCACAAGCTATCAAAGGATTTTATCTCACCCACGGGACACACAGCCTGCCCCGACTGTACACGTTAATGTTCTATTTAAGAATAGACTTGAAAAAAACGGTGATGTTGTCCCACGAAATTCACCGGAAGCCCAATGGCCGACATAGCTTTCATATGTTTAATGGGGATGAAATATATGGATCCATTTGAATTTCACGACGCAGTTCTTATTTCAATTGAAGCAAACTGGAAAAAGGCAGAGGTTGTTGTTTTGATGGAGGTTGAAAGTGAGCATGTATCTGTAAATGTTTCAAACTTCTCAAGCATTTTTGCTCCAAGGCGGCTTCCATGGGGCAATAGTTTTTACATTAATGAGACCGCGCTAAAAAGAGAAAATGGAGAGGTAAGATTTGAGATTGAAATGCAAACTGGAGACGTGATTATCATCAGCGGAGATAGTATCGCAGTTAATGGTTGAGTACTTGGGTGAGCTTTGACTTGCTCCATTACCGTGGACACTTGCTCCCCACCGCGTGAGATTCAAATTCTGACTGGGGCCAAACAGGGTAGCAGGTCAGTTTGGTAGAAACCGGCGCCTATCTAAGGACTATGAGGGCCTCCCCGTCACCGAGGAGGCCCTCATAGTCATGGCCATGATAAACCTGATGCTTAGGCGCTTCTATGGACATGAACCCAAATCTGGGCCGATCGAAAGTGGGAAATCCTTGCTTCTGGACATGAACCCAGACAAAAGAGCGGCCCCGGCGAATCGCTGGGGCCGTTCTTGGCTTGGGCTTGGGCTTGGCTTACGAGGCCTTCTTAATCTCGGCCTCGAGCTTCTGCATGATGTGGGCGAGGGTGGCCTTGTCGGCGTACTCGTTGACGGCCCAGCTGCCGTCGGTGCTCTTGTAGGTCTGGTGGACGCCGTTCTTCTTCTTGTACTCCATCACGGCCTTGGCGGTGGCGTCGTCGAAGCTGCCGTTGGGGGTAACCGCGAAGCCCCACTTCTGGAGGACGGTCTGGAGGTCGCTGATGGCCTGCTTCTGGTCGCTGCCGGGGCCGAGGGCGCCATCGGTCTGATAGGACTTGACCTCAGCGAGGAACGCGTTGACGTTGGCCTCGCTCGCCTCGATCTTGTACTGGGCGGCGATCGCGGCGAAGTTGGTCTGGGAAGCGGCCGGCTGGGCGGGCTGCTGGACGACGGGGGCCTGGGGCTGGGCGGGCTGCTGGACGACAGGGGCCTGCTGCTGGGCCATCTGGGCCTGGAGCTTGGCCATGATGGCCTGGAGGGTCTGGGGCTCGGCGTACTCGTTGATGGCCCAGTTGCCGTTCTGGTTCTTGTAGGTCTGGTGCAGGCCGTTGACCTGCTTGAAGGCCATGACCGCCTGGGTGGTCGCGGCGTCGAACTGGCTGGTGATGGGCACCTGGAAGCCGAGGCGGGTCAGGGCGTCCTGAAGGTCGCGGATGGCGCCGGTGTCGGTGCTGCCGGGGCCGAGGGTGCCCTGGGTCTGGTAAGCCTTGACCTCGGCGAGGAACGCGTTGACGTTGGCCTCGCTGGCCTCGATCTTGTACTGGGCGGCGATCGTCTGCCAGGCGGGGGTGGCCGGCTGGGCGGGCTGCTGGACGACGGGCGCCTGGGGCTGCTGGGCCATCTCGGCCTCGAGCTTCTTCATGATGAACTCGAGGGTGCCCTTGTCGGCGTACTCGTTGACCGCGGGGTTGCCGTCGGCGGCGAGGTAGGTCTGCTTGAGGCCGTTGGCCTGCTTGAAGGCGATCATCGCCTGGGCGGTGGCGGCGTCGTACTGGCCGGTGGCCGCAACCTGGTAGCCCCACTTGGCGAGCACGCTCTGGAGGTCCTTGATGGCGCCGGCGTCGGTGCTGCCGGGGCCGAGGGCGCCGTCGGTCTGGTAGGTCTGGACCTCGGCGAGGAAGGCGTGGACGTTGGCCTCGGTGGGCTGAAGCTTGTACTGGGTCGCGATCGCCTGCCAGCTGGCGTTGGGCTGCTGCGCCGGGGTGGCGGGCTGGGTCGTCACGGGGGGCTGCGCGACCGGAGGCTGCGTCACGGGGGGCTGGGGGCTCACGGGGACGGTACCCGCGGTGGAGGTGCCCGAGCCGCCCTTGAAGAGGTTCGCGATCCAGTTGAAGGCGCTCTTGAAGAAGTTGACGATGCCGCTGAAGATCGTCGAAAGGGCGTTGCTCATCACCTGGACGTCGGCGCTGGGCTGCGTCTGAGGCAGCTGGGGAGCGACGGTCGTGGTCTGCTGAGGGGCATCGACGCCACCGCCCGCCTTCACGGTGCGGTTCTGGGGAAGCCGATTCTGAGGCACTCCACCAATGTTCATCGCTGCATCCTCCTTGACTGTCCGTCTTAACGCTGGCCCCGCGGGCCTCTTGATCAAGTTATAGGGATCGCGTCGGCGGATCCGGTTAAAGCCAGGATAAAAGTTTCTGATCCGTGCATTAAAAAAACGCGCCCGATCTCCCGGTTCTGGACCGGAGGATCGGGCGCGGGGGGTTGGGGGGGGGGTTAACCGAGCAGGGACGAGAGCTTCTGGAGCATGGGCTGGTCGGCGTACTCGTTGATGGCCCAGTTGCCGTCGGCCGAGCGGTAGTTCTGGTGCAGGCCGTACTTCGCCTTGAAGTCCATGACCGCCTTCGAGGTGGCGGCGTCCCAGGTGCCGTTCGCCTGGACGGGGAAGCCGACCTGGGCGAGCGCGCCCTGGACTTCCTTGATCTCGTCCTGGTTGGGGTAGCCGGGGCCGAGGGCGCGGAAGCCGTTGGCGTCGGCGACCTGGTAGGTCTTGACCTCGGCGAGGAAGGCCTCGACGTTGTCCTGCGAGGCGTAGAGCTTGTACTGCGAGGCGATCGCCTGCCAGTTGACGGTGCCGTTGTTGGTCGCGGGGGGCTGGGTGGTGGTGGGCGGCTGGGTCGAAGGGGTGCCGCCGCTCTTCACGATGGCTTCCATCTTCTGGTAGGTCTGGTAGTCCAGGTACTCGTTGACGGCGAAGTTGCCGTCGGCGCCCTTGTAGGTCTGGTGAAGGCCGTTGGCCTGCTTGAAGCTGCGGATGGCGGCCTGGGTGGCGGCGTCGTACTGGCCGGTGGGCTCGACCGAGTAGCCCCACGACTTCATGAGCTGCTGGACCTGGGTGATCGCCTCGGTGTTGGGATTGCCGGGGCCGAGGGTCTGGAAGCCGTCGGGGCCGGGCGAGGCGTAGCTCTGGACCTCGGCGAGGAACGCGTCGACGTTGGCCTTGGTGGGCTGGAGCTTGTACTGCTCGGCAAGAGCGCGGGTGTTCTCGTCGATGGGGCCCGTCTGGCCGCCGTCGGCGGGTTTCTTGCCGGTGATCTTGTTCCACAGGCCGACGAAGAAGCTGCTGATCGACTTGAACATGCTCTTGATGCCGTCGAGGAGGCTGGCCGCGTCGAACGAGCCACCGCCCGCCTGCACCGGCGCCTGAGGCAGCCGCACCGCCACCGAGTCGGCAGCCATGGTGCGCTTCACCTGAGGCGCCTGAGCCGCCTGAGGCTGGCTGCGAAGCGACTGGTAGCTGCGGACCTGGTTCGAGACGCCTGAGATCATGACGAGCCCTCCATCGAGGCACTGGAAACTTCTGGCTCGATCCTTATCCGGCCGGGGGGCGGGGATCTTGTTCCAAAAGCGTTAAGAGCAAGGAAAGGCTCACTTAAGCTTTCGCCAACGAGCCCCATGCGAATTTGTGTAGAATGGGGGAATGCCGATCGCACCCATGTTTCGAGGCCTCAGGGCCCGCCTGCTTGCTGGCCTCTCGGCCGCCGTCCTGAGCCTCGCGGCCCTCGCCCCGGCCCAGGCCGCGACCCTCTTCGATCCGCAGATCCCCTGGCAGACCCTCGACACGCCGCACTTCAGGGTCAACTACGACGCCCGGCACGAGGCGATCGCACAGCGCGCGGCCGTCTTCGCCGAGGAGGCCTACGCCAAGGTCGTGCCCTTCCTCAGGAGCGCCCCGAGCGACAAGACCGAGTTGACCCTGCTCGATCACGAGGATCAGGTGCAGGGCCTCGCCCTGCCCTATCCCAACAGCCAGATCTACGTCTACCTTAGCTCGCCGGACCAGGACATGCTGACCGGCCGCTACGAGAGCTGGCTCAAGCAGATCATCCTCCACGAGTTCACCCATGCCTGCCAGTTCGAGGCCACGGGCGGCCTGACCTCCGTGATCAACAAGGTCCTGGGCCGCGCGATCTTCCCCAACTTCCTCCAGCCCTGGTTCCTCATCGAGGGGCTCGCCGTCACCACCGAGTCCCGCTTCACCCAGGGCGGCCGGGCCAAGGAGGGCGACTACGACATGATCCTCCGGGCCGCCGCCCTAGAGGACAAGCTCCTCGGCATCGACCAGGCGAGCGTCTTCAACTACGGCGGCTGGCCCGTCGGCCCCAGCTACATCTACGGCTCCTACTTCTACCAGTACCTGATCGAGCGCTACGGCGAGGACGCCCCGAGCAGGATCTCCCATGCCTACGGCGAGTGGCCCTGGTTCGGGATCAACAAGGCCATCGAGCGCGCGCTGCCGGGCAAGAACGCCTACGTCCTCTGGGACGAGCTGAAGGTCTACCTGCGCGATCGCGCCCAGCGCCAGCTCGCGCGCATCAAGGAGCACCCCCTGACCGAGAGCCGGCGCCTCACCGCGACGGGCCGCTACCACCACCACCCGGCATGGACCCCTGACGGCAAGCTCGTCTACGCCGAGTTCACCGACCAGCGCCCCGCGGGCCTGATGATCGACGCCCTCGACGGCAAGCCCTCCGAGCGCTACGTCAAGCTCTACCCGCAGGGGAGCTACTCGCTCTCGAAGGGGCGCTACGTCTACCTCTCGGCGAGCCACGAGGTGGGGCGCTTCAACACCTACGCCGACGTCTACCGCTACGACACCAAGGAGCAGCGCTTCGATCTGCTCACCGACGGCAAGCGCGCCCTGGACCCGGCCGTCTCGCCCGACGGCAAGCACTTCATCGCCACCCTCAACGAGGCGGGCACCAACGACCTGGCCCTCTTCGACAGCGGGGGCGCCCTCAAGGAGCGCCTGACCGGTAACAAGGACGGCACCCAGTACTCGGGCACCACCTGGTCGCCGGACGGCGAGCAGGTCGTGGTGTCGGCCTGGCAAGGAGGCGCCCGGGACCTCTACGGGTTCCGGCCGGGCGAGACCAAGCCCCGGCCCCTCTGGCGCGACAGCGCCATCGACGTCCACCCCAAGTTCTCGCCGGACGGGGAGTGGCTCTACTTCTCGTCGGATCGCAGCGGCGGGGTCTTCAACCTCTTCGCCTACCGGCTCAAGGACCGCAAGCTCTTCCAGGTCACCAACGTGGTGGGCGGCGCCACCGAGCCCGCCCCCTCGCCCGACGGCAAGCGCCTCGCCTTTGCCAGCTACTCGGCCGTCGGCTGGGACATCCACCTGATGGACGTCGCGCCCGGGACCTGGCGCGAGGTCCCGCTCGACGCGGCCACCACCTACGAGCCCACCTCGGGCACGGCGATCGCGGCCCCTCCGGTGCCGGAGGGCGAAGCGCTCCCGGTGCTGACGAACCCCTTCTTGAGCCGCGCCTACGACCCGTGGCACTCCTTCTCGCCCAAGACCTGGTATCCCGTCAGCTACATCGACGAGAACGGCTACATGGCAGGCGTCAACACCGTCAGCAACGACGTGCTGATGCAGCACTACGCCTTCGTCAACGCCGGCTGGAGCTTCGGCGGGAATCGCCCGTACTACGCCCTGAGCTACGTCAACGACCAGCTGCCTCCGACGCTCTCGCTCTCCCTGGTGGACATCCCCGCCAACTACGCGCCCGGCCGCAAGCTCGACCTGTGGCAGCGCCAGATGGGCGGCTCGGTATCGGCGACCTTCCCCGGCATGCCCAGCAAGCTGCTCGACACCTACTGGATCGACGGCCAGTCGCTCACCCTGGGCTACAGCTGGCTCACCGTGCAGAACCTGGGGGTGCGCGATCGCGCCACCACGGCCCCCCTGCGCCCGATGCCCGCCCAGCTCGAGAGCGCCAAGGGCTTCCCCCAGGCCGGGCAGATCAACACCCTGGGGCTCACCTACCAGTTCGCCGACAACTACAAGCCCTCCTTCGCCATCAGCCCCGAGTGGGGCTCGGTCTTCGGGCTCGCCTACGAGAAGGCGGGGCCCTGGCTCGGGGGCACAGCCGAGTTCGATCGCTTCAGCGGGGACTACCGGCGCTACTTCGGCATGCCGTGGCGTCACCACGTGCTCGCCCTGCGCGCGGCGGGAGGCCTGAACGTGGGCAAGCGGGACGGCGACTACTACCTGGGCGGGACGAGCTCGACGAACCTGCTCACGACCATCGACCGGCGCCACGTCGGCGGGGTGCAGTCCGCGCCGCTGCGCGGTTACGCGGCCGGCGCGCTCACGGGCAACCGCATGGCCATGGGCAGCCTGGAGTATCGCTTCCCGATCGCCGAGATCCAGCGCGGGGTGGGCACGGTGCCCTTCTACGTCACCCGCTTGGCGGGGGCGGCCTTCGCGGATGCCGGCTGGGCGGGCACCGATCGCCTGGGCGACGACATGCACCTGGGGCTCGGCGCCGAGACGCGGATCGGCCTGAGCATCGTGAGCGTCGCGACCGAGCTGCGCCTCGGCTTGGCGCGCGGCACCCACCCCACCGACGGCACGACCCAGGCCTACGCGGAGCTCGGCATCAGCTTCTAGGCAAATCGATGTGAAACGAAGCATCCGCCTGATTCCCCGCCCCCCGGTGGGGCGGGGCTAGGGGTGGGGGGCTCTAAACGCTCCAGGTCCCTCACGAAGGCATGAGGAACTTGATCATATCCCCCCACCCCCGACCCCGCCCCACCGAGGGGCGGGGAGGATCCAGGCGGACGTTCGATTCAGATAAGACCGGCTCAGAGAGCTGGCTCTACGGTATCAGAGCGTGTTGAGCTTGCCGTCCGCGTACTTGACCGCCTTCACCTCGAAGCGGTCCTTGGCGTCGACCTCGAGGTAGACGGTGACGACCTCGTGCGTCCCGGCGTGCAGCTCCTTGTCGAGCTTCCTGGCCTTGGAGGAGAAGATCGACGAGCCGGAAAAGAGGGTGACCTGCGAGGGGGGCTGCTGCGCGTCGAACAGGGAGATCACGTAATCGCCGACGCCGAACTCCGGCGCGCGCGCCCCGACGAAGCCCGTCGCCCTGACCTTCTTGCCGGCGTGCGCCGCGGGCGCATCGTACATCGCCGAGAGCTCGGCCAGCGTGACCTGCTGGTAGGCGGCCTCCTTGAAGAAGATCCCGCCGATCAGCCCGCTGGCACGGGCCGAGTCGGACGTGACCCGGGGCGCCGTCGCGCTCGGGGCCGTCCCGCAGCCCACCAGCGCCGTCACGATCAAGACCGCCAATCCCACGCGCTTCATCGACAAATCCTCCCGGCTCACGCACGTCAGCTTCATTCACGACCCTATCGGCCGGCGGCGGGAAGAACTGTCTTATGACCTAATTAACGCCCGGTGAAAATTTTGCACATTTTCCGGCGAGGGCTACTTCTGCAAGATCAGGCGCGTGCCGTAGCCCGTCCCCGAGACCCCCGACACGTCCAGGCCCGTCGGGCTCATGCGCTGCAAGAAGGAGAGGCTGTACGGCTTCAAGGAGAGGTTCGAGCCGCTGGAGACGCTCGGGCCGTTCAACGTACGCTCGGTCAACTTCACGCCCGGGATGTCGTAGGTCTTGCGCTGCAGCGTCACGCCATCGATCCCGTAGCGCGTGCGCTGGCTTGCGGGAAGCAGGTCGAAGACGGGCGAGCCGTCTAAGGCGACGGCCGCGCCGAAGTCGGCGAACAAGCCCGCCATGGTGCTCCCCTTGGTGCGCATCACCCTATCCGCCAGGTCGACCTCATCCGCTCGCCCGCCGTTGTCGAGGGTGTGGAAGGAGCGGATCGCGCCATCGCCCAGACGATTGCGCACGTACTGGAGATACAGGGCCGCCATGCCGTAGGCGGAGTCGTCCCCGGCGGGCCCCTGATTCAGGAAGTCGGTCAGGGAATAGGTCCAGGGGGCACTCAGGAAGCGGCGAATCTGCAGGAACATCGAGGGGCTCGGATTCGAGCCTTCCGGCCCGTAGCCGTTCTCGAACATCGCCAGCATCGAGAGGCCCTCGTTGAGCCAGATGAGCGGGCCGAACTCGCCCTGGTGGGCGAGCAGCCCCACCTGCTTGACCCGGTGGCAAGAGAAGAGCAGGTGCTGGAGCTCGTGGGCGATGGTCCCGTACACGTCGCTCTCGGAGCGGCTCATGAGGCTTGAGGCGATGTAGAGCAGCTTCGAGCGGTTGGACTTGGACGTGTTCGTGAGGTCGGGCCACCAGAAGAAGCCGAGGATCCCGTTGCCCATCTCGGTGGCGGTCCCATTGTCCACCTGGCGAGAGAAGAGGAAGTGGATGTAGTCATCGTCCATCGCGATGCGGCGGCCGTCGCCGGCCTTGGCGTTGTCGTCCAGGGTCGGATCGGCGCCGAACAGGGCGGTATCCTTGGGGTAGATGCGCGAGCTGATGACATCGGCCAGGGCGGTGAGCTTCGCTTGCGAGGAGAAGATGACCTCATCGCGCGGGTCCACCCAGATCACGAAGCGCCCCGCACCCGCGCGGTTATCGACGTAGACCGCCTTGGCGTCCACCGATGAGTACGTGTTTTCACGGTCGCTGTCGGGCACCGCGAAGCGGCGGATCTGGCCGACCTCGACCGTTCCGGCCTGGATCCGGTAGCGGGGAATCGGGGCGCTCAGGTCCATTTTCGAGACCCGCTCGACCATCCGGGCCTCGAAGCTCGAAGGGGGCGAGGCTGCCGCGGGCGCGCCTGCGGCCTGCGTACCATAGGAGGCGCCGCCCCCACTCCAGCCCACCTGAAGCGGCAAGAGGATGCTGTTCGACCGCACGGAGCTGAGGGCGGCGATCCCGAGGCGAGCCCCGCCCAGCGACACCCTGAAGGAGCCTTTATCGGGATAGAGGGGATAGACCCCCGCATTGTCGGACAGGGTGATGGAGGTGGGATTGGTGCTGGGATCCGGCGTCGCTGCGCCATCGCCGCCGGTCCCGTCGCCGCTGCCGGAGTCGGAGGTGCCGCTCCCGCCCTTGAAGGTGGTGCCGGGCAGCCGGTCCTGGATGATGTTGGAGTTGTTGCCCAGGTCCTCGACGACGAAGGTGGCGTCGGCGCAGCTCGCGAGCACGAGCGGGATCGAGGCGAGCG
This sequence comes from Pantanalinema sp., assembly GCA_036704125.1. NCBI lineage: Bacteria > Bacillati > Cyanobacteriota > Cyanophyceae > Leptolyngbyales > Leptolyngbyaceae > Pantanalinema > Pantanalinema sp. The sequence goes on from DATNQI010000040.1 coordinate 60,192, forward strand.
CCACGCAGAAGGAGAGGTGCTGGAATCGCATCTGAACAGGGACCTCCGAGCCGGCAAGCAGTCATCTCCCTCATACCCGCGACCCCCGTCCGCGAATCCCTCGCTGATTTGACAGAACCCATGCGCCCCCTTAAGATGCCTAGGCTTCAGAGCAAGCCCTGATGCTGTTTCTCGACAAGGAGCCCTGCGCGAATGAGCGACCCCACCAACCTGCCCCTGCGGCTGTCTCTGGATGAAGCCGTACTGCTCATGGTGGGTCTCAAGCTGCTCGACGAGATGGTCGAAGCCATCGAGATCAACGGCCAGGCGCAGGAGGCCCTCATGACGGGCCTGATGACCAAGCTGCAGCGGGCGCTCCCCGACGACCTCATCGAGATGACCGACCAGATCGTCGAGGACATCGTCACGGCGACCCTGAACGACGGCGAGTCGATCGACCTCGACGTCATGACCGCCGACTCCAGCTACGCGCTGCCCATGTACGCCATCGACGGCATCCTGCCCGTCATCGAGCAGGGCATCAAGGAAGAGCGATCGCTCGACGTCTCCTACTACTCCATGAGCCGCGAGGAGTTCAGCGTCCGCCGCATCGACCCCTACGGCCTCAAGCGCGTCGGCGACCTGCACTGGCTGGTCGCATACTGCCACCTGCGCGAGGATCGGCGCGTCTTCCGCGTCGATCGCTTCAAGACCGCAACCCTCAGCGAGGCGCGCTTCAAGCCGCCCGTGGACTTCCACATCGGCGAGTACTTCGACGACATCGACCCCTGAGACGCTGCGTGGACAAGGCATCCTCCCTGTGATACGTTTAGAGCGTCTAACAAAACTGTTCCGTCAAGCCGCCCACGGCGGCCAACGGCCGTAACATGCCTGGTTTTGTTAGATGCTCTTGCGAGTTAAAGATTGCCCTTCCGCGCGGGCCGTACCCCCAGGCGATCGCCCTCGCCCGGCCCAGCCAGGTCTGATGGAGGACACGTGGCAGAAGCGTTGCTCAAGGTTTCCGGGTTGCAGACCCACTTCACCACCGAGGAAGGCATCGTCAAGGCCGTGGACGGCGTCGACTTCGAGGTCCAGAAGGGCCAGATCCTCGGCATCGTCGGCGAATCCGGTTGCGGCAAGAGCATCACTTCCCTGTCGATCATGCGGCTGGTGGCGGGCCCCCAGGGCAAGATCGTCGGCGGCTCGATCCTCTTCAAGGGCCAGAACCTGCTGGGCCTCACCGAGGCCGAGATGCGCGAGATCCGCGGCAACCGCATCTCCTTGATCTCGCAGGACCCCATGACCTCGCTCAACCCCGTGCTCACGGTCGGCGAGCAGATCATGGAGGCCATCGTCCTCCACCAGAAGGTCGATCGCGCGACCGCCCGCAAGCGGGCCGTCGAGGCCCTCGAGGCCGTGGGCATCCCGGGCGCCGCCAGCCGGGTGGACGACTACCCGCACCAGTTCTCGGGCGGCATGCGCCAGCGCGTCATCATCGCCATGGCCCTGTCGTGCGAGCCCGAGCTGCTCATCGCCGACGAGCCCACCACCGCCCTCGACGTGACCATCCAGGCCCAGATCCTCGATCTCATGCGCGACATCCGCACCAAGCGGGGCGCCGCGGTCGTGCTGATCACCCACGACCTGGGGGTCGTCGCCGAGATGTGCGACCACGTGGCCGTCATGTACGCCGGCAAGGTCGTCGAGTACGCCGACGTCAACACCCTCTTCAAGAACCCCAAGCACCCCTACACCCAGGGCCTGCTCAACTCCACCCCGCGCCTCGGCTCCAAGCAGGACCGCCTCGAGCCGATCGAGGGCCAGCCGCCCGCCCTCTCCCGCCTGCCCCAGGGCTGCTCGTTCGGCCCTCGCTGCAAGCACTACGTGGCCAAGTGCCGCGAGATCCCCCTGCTCGAGACCGTCGAGGCGGGCCACCAGGTTCGCTGCTGGCTGACCAAGGAGGCCAAGTAAGGCATGAGCGAGACGCTGCTGACGGTCAAGAACCTCACCAAGCACTTCCCGATCAACAAGGGCATCCTCTTCAGCCGGCAGGTCGGTGCGGTCAAGGCCGTGGACGGCCTGAGCTTCAGCATCAAGAAGGGCGAGACCCTCGGCCTGGTCGGCGAGTCGGGCTGCGGCAAGTCCACCACCGGCCGCCTTCTGCTCCGGTTGATCGAGCCCACCGGTGGCTCGGTGCAGTTCGAGGGCCGCGAGGTCACGAGCCTCAAGCCTTCCGAGCTGCGCGCCCTGCGCCGGGAGATGCAGTTCGTCTTCCAGAACCCCTACGCCTCCTTGGACCCACGCATGACCATCGGCGAGTCGATCGCCGAGCCTCTGCGGGTCCACGGCCTGATGAAGGGCGCCGAGCTCAACAAGCGCGTCAAGGAGCTCCTGGACCGCGTGGGCCTCAACCCCATGTACTCCGAGCGCTACCCGCACGAGTTCTCGGGCGGCCAGCGCCAGCGCATCGGCATCGCCCGAGCACTCGCCATCAACCCCAAGTTCATCATCCTCGACGAGCCGGTCTCGGCCCTCGACGTGTCGGTGCAGGCCCAGGTGCTCAACCTTTTGGACGATCTGCAGGCCGAGTTCGGGCTGACCTACCTCTTCATCGCCCACAACCTCGCGACCGTCGAGCACATCAGCGATCGCGTCGCGGTCATGTACCTGGGCAAGATGGTGGAGCTCGCCAGCGCCGAGGACCTCTACAGCAACCCGAAGCACCCCTACACCCAGGCGCTGCTCTCGGCCGTGCCCATGCCGGACCCCACGGTCCGAAAAGAACGCATCATCCTGCAGGGCGACATCCCGAGCCCGGTCAACCCGCCCTCGGGCTGCCGCTTCCACACCCGCTGCCCCTACGCCACGGACCTCTGCAAGACCTCGGACCCCGCGTTCAACGACGTCGGAGGCGAGCACTTCGTGGCCTGCCACCTGGTCGACCAGCTGCCCCTGGCCAAGGCCAGCGGCCCCATCACCACCACGGTTCCCAAGGCATAAAGACCGATCAAGCCCCGCCCCGTCGCCCCCCGACCGAGGTACCTGGTTTGAAGCATCGCCCCATTGCCCGCATGGCGCTCGCGCTCATCGTCCTGAGCGCGAGCGCCTGCGCCTCCTCCGAGGCCCACGTGGGGCGCCGCAACGCGCCCGACACGGTCGTCATCCGCTCCCAGCAGGAGCCCGACAAGCTCAACAAGTACCTGAGCAACGCGATCGCCGCCGTCGACGTCTGCACCCCCATGACGAACGGCCTGGTCGGCGTGGACGACCGGATGCGGTACTACCCGGACCTCGCCACCGCCCTGCCCACCGTCGAGAACGGCCTGGTCAGGCGCGAGGGCAAGGGGATGGCCGTCACCTACAAGCTGCGGCCGAACGTTCGCTTCCACGACGGCGCGCCCTTCACCTCGCACGACGTGCGCTTCGTCTGGAAGATGCACATGGACCCCAAGGTGCTGGTGACGAGCCGCGAGGGCTACGACAAGATCACCGACGTGGACACCCCCGACCCGCTGACGGCCGTCGTCCACTACAAGGAGCCCTACGCCCCCTACCTGGAGATGTTCGGCACCATCCTGCCCGCGCACCTCCTCGAGAAGAGCCCGGACATCAACCGGGATCCCTTCAACCGCGCCCCCGTCGGCACCGGCCCCTTCAAGTTCAAGGAGTGGGTCGCGGGCGACCACGTGGGCATGGTCGCCAACCCCGACTACTTCGAGGGCGCCCCCAAGCTCAAGAAGCTCTACGTCAAGTTCGTCCCGGACGACAACGCCGCCTTCATCCAGCTGGCCAACGGCGACATCGACGTTTACGCCGACTTCAACCTCGAGCAGGTCAAGGCCGCCAAGAAGCTCGCGCACGTCCGCATCGACAACGTGCCCAGCCTGACCTTCGAGCAGCTCGCCTTCAATCTCGAGAAGCCGGTCTTCAAGGAGCGCGCCGTGCGCGTCGCCCTCGCGCACGCCATCGACAAGGACGAGCTCTCCCGGACCCTCTACAAGGGCATCTGGCCGGTCGCGCACAGCACCGAGCATCCGCTCGCCTGGTCCTTCAACCCCAAGCTCGGCGAGCCCTATCCCTTCGACCCGGCGAAGGCCCGGGAAATCCTGGACGAGGCAGGCTGGAAGCCTGGCCCCGACGGCATCCGGGTCAAGGACGGCCGGCGCCTCGGCTTCACCGTCAACTCGACGGCGGGCCGCAAGCTCCGCGAGCAGGTCGAGCTGGTGCTCGCCGGCTACTTCAAGGCGGTGGGCGTCGAGATGAAGATCCAGAACGTGGAGGGCGGGCTGCTCTTCGCGGGCTACCCCTCGGGCCTGCTCAACGGCGGCAAGTTCGAGGCCGCCCTCTACGCCAACACCACCAGCGTGGACCCCGCCGCCAACATGTCGAGCTGGCACAGCCGGATGATCCCGCCGACCGGGGTCAACAACACCCGCTTCAAGGACGCCGAGCTGGACCGGGTGCTCGAGGAAGGCAACGTCAAGCTGAGCAAGAGCGAGCGCCAGCCCCTCTACTGGCGGATGAGCGAGATCCTCGGGCGCGAGGTGCCGACCATCCCGCTGGCCTACTGGACCGAGATGCACGGGGTGAACCGGCACCTCAAGGGCTTCAAGGGCAACCCCACCAGCAGCCGCTTCGTCTGGAACGTGAAGGACTGGACCATCGAATGACACGCTTCATCCTCCGCCGCATCCTGACCTCCATTCCCCTGCTCATCGGGATCTCGGCCCTTTTGTTCGTGCTGATGCAGAAGGTGCCCGGCGGCCCGATGGCGGTGTACGGGATGAACCCGCACATCACCCCGGCCGACCGCGCGCGCCTGGTCCACGCCATGGGCCTCGATTTGCCCCTGCACGTGCAGTACCTGAAGTGGCTCGGCTCGGCCTTCACCGGGGACCTGGGCAACTCGCTCTTCACCGGCCGGCCGGTGCTCGAGATGATCGCCGAGCGCACCCCCAACACCCTGGTGCTGATGAGCATCTCGACGGTGGTGAGCCTGGCCTTCGGGCTGGCACTCGGCGTGTTCGCCGCCATCAAGCCCTACTCCAAGTTCGACTATGCCGCGACCACCCTGTCGTTCCTCGGCTACTCGCTGCCGACCTTCTGGTTCGGCATCATGCTCATGATGGTGTTCGCGGCAAAATTTCACATGCTGCCGGCGGGCGGCATGCACTCGCTGGGGCAGGAGGGCAGCTGGCTGGACGGCATCGCCTACCTGGTCCTGCCCGTCACGGTGCTCTCCATCGTGAGCGTGGCCTCCTGGAGCCGCTTCATGCGCTCCTCGATGCTCGAGGTGCTCAGGATGGACTACATCCGCACCGCCCGCGCCAAGGGCCTCGCGGAGCGCCTCGTCATCATGCGCCACGCCCTGCGCAACGCCCTCATCCCGGTGGTGACGGTCGTCATGATGGCCATGCCCGGCCTCTTCGGCGGGGCGGTGATGACCGAGACCATCTTCAGCTGGCCCGGTATCGGCAGGCTCTTCTTCGACAGCATGGGCAAGAGCGACTACCCGGTCATGATGGGGATCCTGCTCATCTCGGCGGGGCTCGTGGTCCTCTTCAACCTCCTGGCCGACCTCCTGTACGCCATGGTCGATCCCCGCATCCAGCTCGAGTAGGAGGGCAGCACCTCAGATGCCTACCGTCACGCAGCCCCCCACGACCTCGAAGCCCCAGACCCCGGACGCCCCCCCGCCGGAGCCCCAGTGGCGCTCGGTGGCCCGGCGCTTCGCCAAGCACCGGCTGGCCGTCTCGGGCCTCGCGGTCCTGCTGCTGCTCGCGATCGCGGTCTACGTGGGCCCGCTCGTGAGCCCCTACGCCTTCGACGCCAACGACCTGGCCCACGCGGGCCAGTGGCGGCCGAGTGTCGGCCACTGGCTCGGCACCGACGAGCTGGGGCGCGACGTGCTGACCCGCCTGCTGTACGCCGGCCGCATCTCCATGACCGTGGGGATCCTCGTCGCGCTGATCGGGGTGGTGATCGGCACGCTGGTGGGCGCCTTCGCCGGCTACTTCGGCTCCTGGGCGGACGCCGTCGCCATGCGCCTGGTCGACGTGATCCAGAGCGTGCCGCTCCTGATGCTCCTGATGGTGCTCGTGGCCTTTCTGGGACGCGACCTGAGCGTCATCGTGCCCGTGATCGCCCTGACCTCCTGGACCGGGGTGGCGCGGCTGGTGCGCGCCGAGATCCTCAGCCTCAAGCAGCAGGAGTTCGTCGAGGCCGCCCGGGCCGTGGGGGTCGGGCACATGGGCCTCATCTTCAAGCACCTGATCCCGAACGCGCTGGCTCCGGTGTTCGTGGCGGCCACCCTGGGGGTCGCCGACGCCATCACCCTGGAGTCGGCCCTTTCCTTCCTGGGGGTCGGGATCCAGCCGCCCACCCCCTCGTGGGGGAATCTGCTCACCGACGCCCAGCAGTACCTCATCATGACGCCCTGGCTCGCCTTCTACCCGGGGCTGCTGATCTTCCTGACGGTGGCGAGCATCAACTTCGTCGGGGACGGCCTGCGGGATGCCCTGGATCCCAAGCTCAAGCGATAATCCTCCCCGCCCCACCGGGGGGCGGGGAATCAGGCGTGTTCTGCCAGGCCTTTGTTAAAGATCCATAAAAAATTCGCCCGGACCGTCAAATCTCCGTTTGCTTTCGGGTAAAAGACGAATCGAGCAACCTGCACTCCGGTATATCGGAGAAGAGCCACCATCGATCCCAGCAGGAGGACCCTCGATGAACGTCGACAACCGCCGCAACACCAACCCGCTCAAGCCCCCCACGGGTCCTCTTGCCCGCCCTCCGGTCCCCTCTCACCGGGACCTGCTGCCGTCCGCGCACCAGGCCGCGACCACCCGCGCGACCCGCGATCTGGCCCCCAAGCTCGCCGAGCAGAAGGCCAAGGCCCAGGCCGCCGCTGAGCACGGCGAGGTGAAGGGCGCGGCGGCGGCCGGCCTCACCGAGATGCTGCGCCCGGTCGCCGACAGCCTCGCCGAGTCGGACAACCCCTCCTCCAAGCTGATGGGCGAGGCCCTCCAGCTCGCCATCTCGGGCAAGGACATCAAGGACGTCCACGGCGAGCTCGGCGGGATCGTCGAGAAGTTCAAGAACAAGGACTTCACCCCCGAGCAGATCGAGGACCTGACCAAGGCCGGCAAGATCGGCCGGGTCTTCGACGCGGTCCAGGGCGTGATGGCCGCGACCAAGCTCTTCGACCAGGCCAAGGCGCTGACGAGCGATCCCAAGAAGCTCAAGGACCCCGAGTTCGTCAGCGAACTCATCAGCAACGGGGGAAGCACGGCCAAGGGCTTGCTCGGCGTGCTCGAGCTGGTCAAGAACTCGCCCGTCGCCGGCAAGGTCCCCGGCCTCTTCGGCGCCATCGCCGACGTGTCCGGCCTGGTGGGGGACTTCGGCAAGCTGACCGACGGCAAGGTGGAGGCCAGCGAGGTGCTCGGCACCCTCGCCCACGCCACCAGCCTCACCGCCAACGTCATGACGACGCTCGCGCCCGCCACCGGCGGCACGTCGCTCGCGATCGCAGCCGGCCTCAAGGGCGTCTCGCTCGGCCTGACGGGCGTCCAGATCGTCGTCGACAACTGGGACAAGGTGAAGGACCTCGGATCCAAGGTCGCCGACAAGGCCTCGAATCTCTGGAGCGGGGCCATGAAGGGCCTCGGCCTCAAGTTCGAGGGCCTCAAGGGCGCCCTGATCCCGTCCGGCTCGTTCGGGCCGCAACTCGCACTTTCCTCAGGAGGACTGGCATGAAGCAGATCACCCGCGCGGACCTACTTTCCAGGTTCGCCTCGGTCGTGGAGCCCAAGGAGGCCGAGCGACGCCTGAACGCCGCGGCCCTCCGGCTCGGCGTGATGCCGCAGGGCCCCTTCAGCATGGAGGACCTGACCCGGATCAGCGGCCTGATCCTCTCGGACGGCCTCGAGGAGACCGCGAGCGGCTTCCTGGGAGCAGCCCCCCACCTCCAGGAGATGATGGAAGACGCCTGAGAACGGTTTCGTTAAACGCTTCGAAGCGCCCCCGCAAAAGGGGCGCTTTTTTTTGGGCGTTATTGCGCGACGATCCGGCGTATTGTAGCCATGCATGGCCATGCTGGACGGAGAGGAGGCCCCCGATGGAGGCAGCGCGCATCCGCATGAACGCCGAGGTCAAGTGCGACGGCGAGGACTGCGGGCACATCGACAAGGTGGTGATCGATCCGGCGCACCGCCTGGTGACGCACCTGGTCATCCGGCTCAACGACGGCGAGCGAAAGCTCGTGCCGAGCACGGCCATCGCCGAGGCCCACGAGGACTGGATCCACCTGGGGATGGACTGCCAGGCGATCAAGGCCGCCCCCCCCTTCGCCGAGACCGACTTCTCGCTGCCTTCCTCCGAGTGGGGACCGCCCGAGGGCTACAAGCACGCCGACATCCTCTGGCCGAGCCACTACGCCCGGACCCTGACCGCGGACATCTCGCCGGGACCGCTCCCCATCGAGCACGTCAACGTCCCCCCCGACGAGGAAATCGTCTCCTCGGGGGACCGGGTCTTCTGCACCGACAAGGAGTGCGGCCACGTGGCCGACCTGCTCTTCGATCCCGACACCGAGAAGGCCATGGGCTTCGTGGTGAGGCGCGGCTTCCTCTTCGCCCGCGACGTGGCCATCCCCATGGGCTGGATCGACCGCGTCGAGCAGGACGGCGTCCACCTCAAGATGACCGCCGAGCAGGTCGAGGAGCTGGCCGAATACTTCCCACGTTGAGGCTCCTTTGGGGTATAACCGGATCAGTCCCTGTCGCCTGATCGTGAGGAGGGCTTCGTCCATGGCCACGACCGCACGCACCGCAACGCCCGTCACCGCCTCGCGCGGGACCGCCCCCTTGGTCCTGCAAGTCACGCCGCAAGAGCCTGCCGAGCCCTCGGCCGAGATCGAGCTGCAGCCCCTCTTCTACCGGGGCGTCACCTACATGATGCCGGCGAGCGTGGTGCGCGCGCCGCTGCCGACCTTCACCTTCCGGCACCTGGACAAGGTGGGCGCCTTCGCCCTGGAAGGCAACCGCGCCAAGGTCCTCACCAGCCTGCGGCGCGCCGTCTCGAGCGCCAGCGACGCCCCCAGCCTGATCAAGATCGCGGCCGTCGCCCACAGCGAGGGCTGCCCCGATGAGGCCCGCTCCGCCCTCGCCAAGGCCCTCAAGGTCTCGGCTCGCCATCCCGACATGCAGGCCCTGGTGCACGCTGGCGCCAAGGCCCTCGGCTACGAGGTCTCCTAGCACCCTCATGATTTCCGGCAACCGCATCCGCCTGCGCGCCCTGGAGCGCGACGACCTGGACTCCCTCTTCGCCTGGTGGAACGACCCCCGGCTCTGGACGCTCATCGGCTCGCCGTCGCGCATCTCGAGCAGCGAGGAGCTCGAGGCCTGGTTCGAGGGCGAGCTCGACAAGACCAGCCCCCAGGAGGGACGCACCTTCGCCATCGACGACGAGAAGGATCGCCTGATCGGGACGGCCTGGTACGGTACCTACGAGGCGGCCGATCGCCAGGCCACGGTGGGCCTGTACCTGGGAGAGAGCGAGAACCGGGGCAAGGGCTACGGCACCGACGCCCTCGGCACGCTCTGCGGCTACCTCTTCGACGAGCTGGGGCTCCACAAGGCCCGGCTCTACGTGGAGCGCGAGAACCTTCAGGCGATCGCCGTCTACCGCAAGCTGGGCTTCGTCGAGGAGGGGCGGCTGCGCGAGCATCGCTTCTACGGCGGCAGCTTCCACGACTTCCTGGTCATGGGCCTCCTGAGCCGCGAGTTCGCCCGCCGATAAGGGGGAATCGAGACGCGCCTTTTGCTATCATGGGCGCATGACCACTCACGCGCCCGTCGGGCTCTACGTCCACATCCCCTTCTGCGTCAAGAAGTGCCACTACTGCGACTTCGCCTGCTACGCCGGGCAGGAGCGGCACGTCGAGGCGTACCTGGACGCCATCGAGGCCGAGATCAAGGCCTACCCGCGCGGCCTCCCCATCCAGACCATCTACCTGGGCGGCGGGACGCCGTCGATCCTCGGCGCCGGCCAGCTCTCGCGCCTGACCCGCGCCATCGAAGGGCACTTCGACGCGAGCGCGTGCCTGGAGCGCACCATGGAGGTCAACCCCGGCACCGGCGGGGCCGAGCTCTGGAATGCCGCTCGAGCGCTCGGCTTCACGCGCCTGAGCCTGGGGGTCCAGAGCTTCGACGATCGCCTGCTCGGAGCCATCGGGCGCGACCACGCGGTCGCGGACGTCCACCGGACCTACGGCGCCATCCGGGAAGCCGGCATCGACAACGTCAGCCTGGACCTCATCTACGCGCTGCCGGGCCAGACCATGCCCGACTGGGAAGCCACCCTCGACGAGGCCTTCAAGCTCGCACCCGCGCACTTCTCGGTCTACGGCCTCATCCTGGAGGAGCGCACGGTCTTCGGGGCCTGGCACCGGCAGGGCAAGCTGAGCCTCTCGCCCGAGGACCTGGAGGTCGCCATGGGCGATAGGCTCGCCGAGCGCATGGAGGCCGAGGGGTACGGGCGCTACGAGATCTCGAGCTGGGCGAAGCCTGGTTTCGAGGCCGTCCACAACCGCCTCTATTGGATCAACTCGCCCTACATCGGGCTGGGGACCGGCGCCCACTCGTACTGGCAGGGACGCCGCTTCGAGAACCCGCGCGGGATCGTGGAGTTCATCCGCAAGCCCGTGCCCACCTGGCCCGAGGCGCCGGTGCTCGATCGGCGCAGCGAGCAGGAGGAGTCGGTCTTCCTGGGGCTGCGCATGACCCGCGAGGGGCTTGACAAGGCGCGCTACGCCGCACGCTTCGGCGAGGAGGCGACCGAGAGCTTCCCCGGGGTACTCGAGGGCCTGGTCGAAGCCGGCCTGGTCGAGGACGCGGGCGATCGCTACCGCCTCACCCCGCGCGGAATCTGGCTGTCCAACGAGGTCTTCGCGGCGTTTCTCGCTTGATTCCCCGCCCCACCGGGGGGCGGGGAGGATTCGGGCTGGCGTACTGCTCAGGCACAACCTGATTCACTCACTTCGCGCGCCGGGAAATCGGGGCGCGGACCGCGCGATCGAGGCTCATCGTCTCGCCCTCGAGGCGGCGCAGGCGATCGGGCGCCTTGAGGAGCGAGGTGTCCATGAGCTCGCGGACCTCGTCGAGGCCGGCGAGGATCGCGTCCATGCGCCGGATCTCACGCTCGTCCATGGTCGCCATCCGAGCGTAGGTGAGCTGGTCGGCGGCGTCCGCGAGGCTCTGCCGGGTCGTCGCGTAGTAGGGCGAGACGACGTCCGTCCCGCCGCGCACGGCCGTCAGGCTCTTCTCGGCGACGCGCAGGTGGTCGAGCGCCAGCCGCAGGCGCGCCGAGACGAGGTAGGGCGAGATCTGGGCCGAGCCGTAGGCGGCCCGAGCGCCGGGGGCGCAGAGCACGAGCATGCCGCCTGCGAGCAACGCGATCGCCAGCCGCCTCATGGGCTACGCCTTCCCGAAGCGCTGGAGCAGCTCCTGCCAGGCGGCTATCTCGGCCTGGAGGTAGGCGGCAAAGTGCGGGTCATCCTGATCGGCCGCCGTGAGGCTGGCCTGGCACTGCGCGATGTAGCGCTTGGCCCAGCCCACGTTCTCGCCGTCGAGGTAGTCGCACTCGATCGGCTCGAAAAGGGTCTCCACGCTGGGGTTGGCAAGTTCGACGGCCATGTCACGCATCCTCCCGCTCGCTCGTCCTTCCATGATACCTCGCCTGCCACTTTCTTGCAGGGCACCGATCACCAAATCCCGCATCCTGCCGTGCATGCGAGGAAGCGTTCAACGGCGTGCCGTGGTATAATCTCGCGTCACGCGAAAGATGCTGGCAATCGGCCCGGCGAGCGCGCCGGGAGATTGGAACGAACGCCATGAACCACCCCATCCCTTACGCGCACTCTCTCCCCGTGCTGGTGATCGGAAGCGGCATCAGCGGCCTGTGGACCTCCCTGGAGCTGGTCGAGCAGGGTCAGCGCGTGGTGCTCGTCACCAAGCAGAACCTGATGGACTCCAACACCCGCTACGCCCAGGGCGGCATCGCCGCGGCGATAGCGGGCGACGACGCCCCCACCCTGCACTTCAACGACACCCTCGAGGCGGGGGCCGGCCTCTGCGACGAGGAACCGGTGCGCGTCCTGACCAACGAAGGGCCCGCCCAGCTCAGCGCCCTGATCGAGGCGGGGGTCCGCTTCGACCGCGAGCCTGACGGCACGCTCGCCACCACCCTCGAGGCCGCCCACTCGCGCCGCCGGGTCGTGCACGCCCTGGGCGACGCCACCGGCTACGAGATCGAGCGCGCGCTGGTCGAGCGCGTCCGCCGGACGCCTTCCATCGACATCCTGGAGCACGCCTTCGCCCTCGAGCTGGTCGTGCAGGACGGCCGCTGCCGCGGGGCGGTGGTGCTCGACGCCGACAAGCAGGTCCGCTACCTGGCCGCGCGCGCCGTGGTGCTCGCCGCGGGCGGGGTCGGCCGCGCATGGAGCCACACGACCAACCCCGCCACCGCCACCGGCGACGGCATCGCCCTGGCCTATCGCGCCGGCGCCGAGATCTCCGATATGGAGTTCATGCAGTTCCACCCGACGGCCCTGGTGGTGCCGGGCGGCGACTCGTTTTTGGTCTCCGAGGCCGTGCGCGGCGAGGGCGCCATCCTCCGCAACGCGTCGAACGAGGCCTTCATGGTGCGGTACCACCCCAAGAAGGAGCTCGCCCCGCGCGACGTGGTGGCCCGCGCCATCGCCGCCGAGATGGAGAAGGACGCGTCGGACCACGTCTGGCTCGACCTGCGCCACATGAGCCCCGAGCTGATCGAGAGCCGGTTCCCGACCATCATGGCCTACTGCCGCCAGCACGGCATCAACCCGCCCGCCGACATGCTGCCGGTGGCCCCCGCCGCCCACTACTTCATCGGCGGGGCCCGCACCGACCTGTCGGGCCGGACCTCGGTGAGCGGCCTCTACGCCGTCGGCGAGGCCGCGAGCACGGGCGTCCACGGCGCCAACCGCCTGGCGAGCAACTCGCTTCTGGAGGCGGTGGTCTTCGGCCGCCGCGCCGCCGAGGCGATCGCCAAGGAGGGCCCGTCCGACGTCCGCCCCATCGGCGAGACGGTCGCCCACTACCCGGCCCCCGAGGCGCCCGCCATCGACGTGGAGGGGCTGCGCGCGGCCTTCCAGGCCGAGATGTGGCAGGATGCCGGCCTGTTGCGCACCGGATCAGGCCTCGAGCGCGCCCTCGCTCGCATCCGGGCCTGGCGGGTCGAGGTCGAGGAGGCCGCGCTCACCTCGACCGATCGCTCCCTCCACGAGCTGCGCAACCTGCTGCAGGTCGGCGAGCTGGTGGCAGCCGCCGCCCTGTGGCGCGAGGAGAGCCGGGGCACCCACTTCCGCACCGATTTTGCCGCAAAGGACGATTCCCGTTGGCTGAAGCACTTCACGCAATCCCTGCAGGTCCTGGAGGCTCCCTCCACCCGCTGATCCTCGACCCCATCCTCGACGCCGCCCTGCGCGAGGACTGGGGCTGGGGCGACCTCAGCACCCAGAGCGTCGTGAGCCCGGGCGAGCGCGCCCGGGCCGACTTCCTGTACAAGGCCCCGGGCGTGGTCTGCGGCCTCGAGGTGATCCGGCGCCTGTGGCAGCGGGTCGATCCCGGCCTGCAGTTCACCGCCAAGGCCCAGGAGGGCGAACAGGTCGAGAAGGGCACCGTCGCCGCCGTGGTCGAGGGGGACGCCCGCTCCATCCTGATGGGCGAGCGGGTCGCCCTGAACCTCATGCAGCGCATGAGCGCGATCGCCACCATGGCCTCGACCTACGTGGCGGCGGTCGAGGGCACCCGGGCCCAGATCCTCGACACCCGCAAGACCACCCCCGGCCTGCGCGTGCTCGAGAAGTACGCGGTGCGCGCGGGCGGCGCCCGCAACCACCGCTTCGGCCTCGCCGACGCCATCATGATCAAGGACAACCACATCGAGATGGCGGGCTCCATCGCCGAGGCGGTGCGCCGCGCCCGCCAAGGCAGCGCGTCGACCACCATGGTCGAGGTCGAGACCGAGTCGCTCGAGATGGTCCAGGAGGCCCTCGCCGCCGGCGCCGACATCATCATGCTCGACAACATGGCCCCCCGGGTCATGACCGAGGCCGTCGCCCTCGTCGCAGGCCGCGCCAAGGTGGAGGCCTCGGGCGGGATCTCGCTCGAGACGGTCCGCCGCGTGGCCGAGACCGGGGTCGACTACATCTCGGTCGGCGCCCTGACCCACAGCGCGGGCAGCCTGGACATCTCGCTGGACATCCACCGCCTGGGCTAAGCCTCCCTTCCTTCTAGTGCCGCCCTCGGCCCGATGGTAGACTGGCCACGATGCCGCAAGCCGGGCCGGAGGGAGGCGCCGTGAGGTCGCAGTTCTGCTCGAAACTGAGCCGCCTGAGCGCCCTGGTCCGGCAACGCGCCGCCCTCCACGCCAACTGCCGCACCGGGGCGACGGATCCGAACGGCGCCGTCCCCATCGAGCAGCAGCTCAGGGTCCTCGAGCAGCTGCGGCGCAACCTGCTCTCCAACGTGGCCCACGAGCTGCGCACGCCCCTCTCGGGGATCCTCGGCTACGGGGAGCTGCTCGAGGAGGAGCTGGAGGAGCGCCTGAACGACGAGCAGCGCAGCTTCATGCGCCAGATCCTGAGCGAGGGCTACCACCTGCGGGATCTGATCAACACCATGCTCGACATGAGCCAGCTGGCGACCGGCACCATGGAGCTCGATCGCCAGCCGCTCTCCCTCGAGCTCCTGGCACAGCAGGCGTGCGAGCAATACCGAAAGCTCGCCTCTCCCAAGGAGATCGTCCTCACCTGCCTGATCGAGGACAACCTCCCCTTCGTGTACGCCGACCCCTCGCGAGCCTTCCAGGTCCTGGGGCACCTGCTGACCAACGCCCTCAAGTTCACCCCCGCGGGCGGCACCGTCGCGCTGAGGGCCCGGCTCGAGCCGAGCGACGGCCGAGCGATGGTCAGGGTCGAGGTGACGGACTCGGGAATCGGGATCAGCCCGGAAAAGCTCCCCATGCTCTTCAGCAGCTTCTTCCAGGCCGATCCCAGCGCCACCCGGACGTTCGGGGGCCTGGGCCTCGGACTTTCGCTCTCCAAGAACCTGATCGAGCTGCAAGGGGGCCACATCTGGGCGAACAGCACCCCGGGCGAGGGCAGCACCTTCGGCTTCACCCTCCCGGTCTGGCGGGAGTCGGACGAGGTGCTAGAATAAGGCGGTGAACGAAAAGGTCAACGCCCGTCGAACGCGCCTCGTCGCCCTGATCCTGGGCCTTTTCGTGGCCCTCTCGGGCTGCGCGACGGCCCCACGAACAAACAAGCGCTCGGAAGAGCCGCGCTACGGCGGCGTCCTGATCTACGCCAAGGGCAAGGACGCCACCCGGCTCGACCCGGCGGACATCAACGAGGCCGAGAGCGCGACCGTCACCGAGAACATCTTCAACGGCCTGGTGCGCTTCAAGAAGGACTCGACGGCCATCGAGCCGGCGCTCGCCACGCGCTGGGACGTCTCGGAGGGCGGCAAGACCTACACCTTCTACCTGAGAGAGGGCGTGCGCTTCCACGACGGCACCCCCTTCGACGCCCGTGCGGTCAAGCTCTCCTTCGACCGTCAGGCCCACCCCCGGCCGGGCCAGGTCTTCGAGTACTGGGCCAACTTCTTCGCGCCCACCGTCCGGGACGTGACGGTGCTCGGGCCCCTTGCGGTGCGCATCCGGCTCAAGGCCCCCGACGCCACCTTCCTCAGCAACCTCGCGATCGCCTCGATGGCCATCCTCTCGCCCGCGGCCCTCGCGAAGTGGGGGGTGGACGTGGCGCGCCACCCGGTGGGCACCGGGGCGTTCCGGTTCGTGAAGTGGGTGCCGGGCGAGCGCCTGGTGCTCGAGGCCAACCCCGACTACTGGGACGGCCGCCCCTACCTGGACAAGCTCATCTTCAAGCCGGTGAGCGAGAACGCGGTGCGGCTCCTCGAGCTCGAGGTCGGCGAGGTCCACGGCATGGACGGGATCAACCCCGACGACGTGGAGCGGATCGAGGCCAACCCCGAGCTGGTGTTCCACTCCCAGGCCGGCCTCAACGTGGGTTACCTGGCCCTGAACAACCTCAAGCCCCCCTTCCACGACGCGCGGGTGCGCCGGGCCGTCGCCATGGCCATCGACAAGCCGAGCCTGGTCAGGGCCTTCTTCGCGAACGGCAAGCTGGGCGAGGGGGCGGTGGTGCCCATGCCCCCGACCGTCTGGGGCTACAACCGACGCCTTTCGGATCTGCCCCACGACCCCGCGGCGGCGAGGCGCCTCCTGGCCGAGGCCGGCTACCCGCACGGCTTCGACATGGAGCTGTGGAGCCTGCCGGTGGTGAGGCCCTACATGCCCCAGGGCCAGCGCACGGCCGAGGCCATCCAGGAGAGCCTCGCCCAGGTCGGCATCCGCGCGAGGATCACGACCTACGAGTGGGGCACCTACCTGGACAAGGTGGGCAAGGGCGACCACCAGGCAGCTCTCATCGGGTGGGTGGGCGACTTCGCCGACCCCGACAACTTCCTCTACACCCTGCTCGACGCGGCCAACGCCCGGCCCGGGGGGAGCGCGACCAACTACTCGTTCTACCGGGGCGAGGCGGTCCACAAGCTCCTGACCCGGGCCCGCACCACCCTGGATCCGCTCGCTCGCGCTCGCCTCTACGAAAAGGCCCAGGCCCTCATCCAGCACGACATGCCCATGGTGCCGCTCTTCCACGCCAAGCAGCTCGCCGCGTTCCGCACCGACATCAGGGGCTTCTCGCTCCACCCCACCGGCACGAAGTACTTCGAGCGGGTGTGGCTTGCCGACTAGCCAGGAGGCCCCATGGTCCAGACACTGCTACGCCGATTGTTGCTCCTCGTGCCCATCCTGTTCGGGGTGACGCTCGTGGTGTTCGTCGCCGTGCGCCTGGTGCCGGGCGATCCGGCTCAGGTCATGCTCGGCGAGCGCGCCCGGCCCGAGACGATCGCCAAGCTCCGCACCGAGCTAGGGCTCGACCGGCCGCCGATCCTCCAGTTCGGCGCCTACGTCGCGCGCGTCGCCCGGGGGGACCTGGGCCGCTCGATCACCACGGGCGACGCGGTGAGCAGCGAGATCGCGCGCCGTTTCCCAGCGACGGTGGAGCTAGCGGTGGCATCGCTTGCGATCGCGCTGCTGGTCGGGGTGCCGGCGGGGATCCTGGCCGCGAGGCGCAAGGGCTCGTGGGTGGACGTGCTCGCCACCTCGGGGGCGCTGGTGGGAACCTCCATGCCCATCTTCTGGCTGGGGCTCGTCCTGATGCTGGTCTTCTCGGCCTTCCTGCGCCTGACGCCCCTCTCGGGCCGGCTGGATCTGGCCCTCGATGTCCAGGCCGTCACGGGCTTCTACCTGATCGACAGCCTGATCGCGCGCGACCCGGGAGCCTTCGCCTCGAGCGCGCGGCACCTGGTCCTGCCCGCCCTGACGCTCGCGACGGTGCCCATGGCCGTCATCGCCCGCATGACGCGCGCGGCCATGCTGGAGGTGCTGGGCGCCGACTACGTGCGCGCCGCGCGCGCCAAGGGGCTCGCAGAGCACGCGGTCGTCTGGCGCCACGCGCTTCGCAACGCCCTGGTCCCCATCGTGACGGTTGCGGGCCTGCAGCTGGGCACCCTGCTCTCGGGCGCGGTCCTGACCGAGACCATCTTCTCGTGGCCGGGCATCGGGTCGCTCGCGATGGGGGCGGTCTTCTCCCGGGACTTCCCGCTCCTGCAGGGGTGCGTGCTGGTGTTCGCGGCCTCCTTCGTGCTGGTCAACCTCGCCACCGACCTGCTCTATCCCATGATCGACCCGAGGCTGCGCTAGAATGGCGCTCACCCGCATGATCGCCCTCTTCTTCCGGCGCTTCGTCCGCAACCGATCGGCCCTGGCCGGCGGGACGATCGTGCTGGTCTTCATCGCCGTCGCGCTCCTGGCGCCGTGGCTGTCCCCCCACGACCCTCTGGCCCAGGACCTGGCCCAGCGGCTGAAGCCTCCCTCGACGACCCACTGGCTCGGCACCGACGACCTGGGGCGGGACCTGCTGTCGCGCCTGCTGGCCGGGGCGGGCTTCTCCCTGCAGGTGGGGCTCTTGTCGGTGGCGATCGCCCTCGGGCTCGGCGTGCCCATCGGGCTCGTCGCGGGCTACGCCGGCAAGTGGCTGGACGAGGCCCTCATGCGCCTGATGGACATGCTCATGGCCTTCCCCGGGATCCTGCTTGCGATCCTCATCGTGGCGGTGCTGGGGCCGAGCCTCACCAACGCCATGCTCGCCATCGGGCTGGTCAACGTGCCCACCTACGCGCGCCTGGTGCGCGCCGCGACCCTCGGAATCAAGGGCCAGGAGTACGTCGAGGCCGCGCGCGGCGCGGGCGCCTCCGACGCCTTCATCCTGCGGCGGCACGTGCTGCCCAACTGCATGACCCCCATCCTGGTGCAGGCCACCCTCGGGATCGCAGGCGCCATCCTCGAGACGGCGGGCCTCTCGTTTCTGGGACTTGGCGCACAGCCGCCCCAGCCCGAGTGGGGTACCATGCTCAACCAGGCCCGCGCCTTCATCCGCTCGGCCCCCTGGACCGTCGCCTTCCCCGGGCTCGCCATCATGGCGGTGGTGCTCGGCTTCAACCTCCTGGGGGACGGGCTGCGGGACCTTCTGGATCCCAGGACCCGGAAGGCGTGAGCTTGAAGTGAAGGGGGCTTTCGAGGTATAGATCCGGTGGGGCCTTCAGATCGGCTGGGGCCTGCCGAGATCATGAAGCAGCTTTCGCCTTTTTGGGGAATCCGATGCGCGTCCGCAGGACTCTAACCAATCCCGTCGTCGCCGCCACGCTGCTGGCGGGTCTCGTGCTGCCCACTGCCGCCGAGGCGAGCGTCGGCGCACATCACCCCGAGGCTCCTGCGGGCTCCGGGTCGGTGCCGTCCTCGGTCCTTGCGCCCGAGCCCGCGCCCGCGGTCGTCGTCCCGGCCAAGCCCGTCCGGCTCGTCTTCGAGTCGCAGGCGCAGCGCTACCGGGTCAAGGACGGCGACTGCCTCTGGACCATCTCGCGCATGCTCCTCGGCAAGGGGCGCAAGTGGCGCTCGATCTACGCGGCCAACCAGGGCATCATCCAGGACCCCGACCTGATCTATCCGGGGCAGCTGCTGCTCATCCCGGGGGGCCCTCACGCGCGCACGAGCGCCCCCGAGCGCCGGCACGCCTCGAAGGGCTCCAGGCACTCCCTTCGTACCGCCGAGCGCACGAGCCCCCACGCCCCCGTTGACCACGCGCCCACCCGCGCGGTGGTGTCGCGCAAGGCGGACGGCGGCTTCGACGTCGCGCTGCGAAGCGCCGATCGGCGCGAGGCCCCGCGCATGGCCAGGCCACCGGCACGCCAGGTGGTCGCCAAGCCCCCCGTCAAGCCGCTCCAGCCCGGGGTGGTCGGCGACCGGTTCCAGGGCCACCGCCGCGTCGACGGTCACTTCTACCACATCTCGCAGGGCAGGCTCGTCTGGGCCGACGACCGGACGCCCGTTCGCGGCGACTGGAGCAAGCGCCTGG
>DATNQI010000041.1 GCA_036704125.1 Pantanalinema sp.
GGGGAGGACTCATGCAGACGTTCGACTCAGACAATAGGTTCTTAGCCATTGGCTTCCATGGCATCGGCGTAGATGCGCATCGCCTGCTGCATGAACTGGGCCATTCCGGGCTTCACCTTCTCGTAGGTGGCGGTGAAGCGCGGGTCGGCGACGTACATGTTCCCGAGGCCTCGGAAGATCTCGGGGGTGACGGTGTAGAAGCGCTCGTTGATCATGTTCCACCAGCGCCCGACCCCTTCTTGCACCACCGGATCGGCAGGGTCGCGATCCATCAGGGCCGCGAGGTTCTGCGAGATCGCTTGCAGCTCCGCCTTCACGGTGAGCCAGTCTTCCTTGCCATACCGGGAGGTCCGCTTTTCGCTTTCCTTCCATGCATCGCCGTGACCCCAGCGGGCCTTGGCCTCCTCGCGGTACGCGACAAGCTTGGAGTCGTTGAAAGCCTCGAACATCGCGTCTTTTTCCATTGCTTTCCCACTTTCGATGGCGTCGATCGATTGCTCGACCGACTGGATGAGGGCATGGAGACGGCGTTGCTTCTCGAGCAGCAACTCCTTGTGCGTGAGAAGGGCCTTCTTCCTGTCGAAGCCGGGACTGTCGATGATCTGCTTGATCTCTTGCAGGCTGAAACCCAGCTCCCGGAAGAACAGGATCTGCTGCAGACGATCCAGGTCCGGATCCCCGTACTGCCGATAGCCCGAAGGGCTCACCGACGCCGGCTTGAGCAGTCCGATCTCGTCGTAGTGGTGCAGGGCGCGAACGCTCACGCCCGCGATTTCAGCGACGGCTTTGACGGTGTAGGTCATCTCACTCACCTCCAGTCGCTACCCTAAGCTATGACGTAACGTGAGGCTCAAGCCCCCCGTCAAAAATTCCCGCTTCGAGGGGCAAATTATCTCGATCGACCGCTACGAGCCGGCAAGGAGGCTCGGCCCGTCGACCCCCATGGCCCTTGCAAGGCGCAGCTCGGCGCCAAGCTCATCGTAGGCGGCCTGGATGTGGAGCGCCTGGGCGCCGGCCACCGCGGTAGCAGCGTCGATCGCCTCGGTCCCGCTGCCTATCCCGGCCTTGAAGCGAACGCGGGCCAGCTCGTAGCCGGCCTTCGCCGTCTGGAGGCCGACCGCGGCCGCCTTGATGCGCGCCTGGGCCTCGTTGCGATCGGCGATCGCCTTCTGCACCTCGAGCCGCAGCCCGTTCTGCAGCGCCCGCACCGTGGCGGCGGCAGCCTGGGCGCTCTGCTCGCCCTGCTTGACCTTGGCTGCGGTCCTGCCGCCGTCGAACAGGGTCCAGTTGACCGTGCCGAGCACCGCGTAACCCGGGATCTGCGTGCCCATGCCGAGGACCATGCCCTGGGCGCCCACGACGGGCAAGAGCTCGCGGGCCTTGACGTCCGCGCCGAGGCGCTCGATCTGCTCCTGGCGCCTGGCCATCTGGACCTCGGGCCGCTGCGCGATGCCGCGCGCGATCGCTCCCTCGTCCACGGCGCGCGGCGCGAGCGCCGGCAGTTGCGCGAGCGGGCGATCGCCCAGGCTCTCGTGCATGGCGGTGCTCAGGCTGAGGCGCGCGAGCGCGACCGCGTTCTGCGCCTGGATCACCTTGCCGTCGGCGCCAGCGAGGGCGGTCCTGGCCTGCAGCAGCTCGAAGTGCGAGCCGATGCCCTTCTTCTCGCGCAGCTCGCTGTCCGAGACGTGCTGCTGCGCCTGGCGCTGGGCCGCGGTCGTAGCGGACAGCAGGCTCTCGGCGCGCAGCACGTTGAGGTAGGCGTTCGCCGCATCGAACGCCGCCGCCTGGCGCGCGTTGCGGATGTTCTCGGCGGCGAGCTCCTGGCCGACCCGGGCCGCCTTTTCGCCGACGCCGCTGCGACCGCCGTCGTAGAGCACCTGGCTGACCGTCAGCGTCTCGTGCAGGGCGTTGGGGGACAACCCCGGCAGGTACAGCTCGAGGGCGCCCTTGAGGGTCGGGTTCACGATCCCCAGATGCATCGGGGTGAGCGCCACCGAGACGGTGGGCGCGTTCTGGGCCCGGATCTCTTGCAGGCGAGCCTGAGCCCCCGCGGCCTTGGCCTCGGCGCCCTGGATCGCCTCGCTGGTTGCGATCGCGCGCTGCATGGCCTCTTCGAGCATCAAAGGAGCAGCCGGACTTGCGGCCCAGGCGTTCGGCGCCGCGACGGCGAGCGCGAGCAAAGCCAGAGCGGCGCCGTGTGCGTACCGCTTAGAGGCGCTCATCGCACCACCTCCTGCGGACGCGACGTGAGCCCGAGGGTGATCACGTCCGAATCGAGCGCGAAGCCGCTCGCGCGCCACAGGTCGTGCCGGTACGCCGCCTCGACGCGGATCCCGGGCGTCGGCGAGAAGCCGAGCGAGAGGCCGGGCTTGAGGCCCCAGGTGCCCGTCAGGTCGTAGGGAGCCCCGGTCATGGTCACCGCCGCGACCGGGTACCAGGCCACGTCGGCCGAGAGCACCAGGCGCGGGTGGGGGGCCCACTCGGCGGCGACCCCGACGCCCGGCGCGAGCCAGGTCTGGTTGAAGTCGAGCGCCGTGCCCGTGTAGCGCGAGCCGGTGTTGTTGGCCTGGAGGCTGCGGTAGTCCAGCGCGAGGTACGGCGCCCACGCCGCGGCCCCCGCGACGCTCCAGACGCGCCCCAGGCTCAGGCTCGTCTCGAAGGACTCGGGGCTTGCGACCGTCGCGTCGGGCGAAAGGGGCGAGAAGCCGTCGGCGAGGCGAAGGTTGGCGCGATCGCGATCGCCGTCGAGGCGCCAAAGCCACTGGTCCCAGCGCCCTTGCCAGCGCAGGCCGAGACCGTTGTCGATCGCCCCCGCGACGCCGTTGCCGCTCTCGGCCGCGTTGAGGGTGCGGTACTGGTAGCGCAGCCCGAAGGAGTTCCCGAGCAGGTCGGCGCCTTGCGGCTGCTCATCGGCCGCGAGCGCGGGCGAAGCCACGAGCGCCGTCGTGACGGCGGTGAGGACGAAGAGGGCTCGCAGGCCCCGCGTGCGAATCAGTGCCATGGGTGATTCTCCTTAAATGCTGGCGGTCGCGGGGCCGATGACGGTCGGGGTCGTCTTGACGACGGTGACCGAGAGGTAGCGGCTGCCGGCGCTGCTCTGGATCAGCATCACGGCGCGGCCGGCGGGGTCCGTCACGGGCGGCAAGGTCAGCTGGGGCAGCGTCGCCACCCAGGTGCCGCCCTTTCCGAGCGTCAAGGGCGCGGGCTTGCCGCTCAGCACCAGGGCGGGCGCCTGGCCTGCCAGGATGTCGGCAGGCAGGGTGCCGGGGTTGAAGACGTACGAGATGGTGTTGGTCGAACCGACCGCCGTCACCACCTGGGTCGCGGCGATCGCGCCGCTCGGCGTGCCCTCCTTGGGGGTGACGACGAGCTGGGCGAAGGAGTCGCAGCCCGAAAGAAGCGCGGCCACTGCGAGGGCCGCCGCCAGGTGCTTCGTAGCCATTGGAATGGGTCCTTTCTAAATCGATGCCTTCGCGTGTTCGAGGCTCGCCGCCGGCCTAGGGGCCCTCGCCACGGCGCGCTCGCGCAAGAGGGCGACAGCCACCAGCGAGACGAGGGTCATGGCGAAGAGGGCGGCGAAGTCCGTGCCGAGCGATCCGAGGCCGTGCCCCTTCGAGACGACCTCCCGGAAGGCGTGGAGGTAGTAGGTCAGGGGCAACAGCTGGGAAGCTGCGGCCAGAGGCTGGGGCATGGCCATCTGGGGCCAGGTGAAGCCCGAGAGCATGAAGGAGGGCACGGCGATCAGCATCGCCACCTGGGTCGCCATCAGCTGGGTCCTGAAGGCGAAGGAGACGAAGAAGCCAAGCGAGGCGACCGCCAGGTCGAAGACGGCGCTCACGAGCACCACCGGCCACAGGGCCCCGTGGACGGGCAGGCCGAAGCCGAAGACGGCGACCGCGATGCAGATGACCGTCATCGTCATGGTGACGAGCCAGTAGGGCAGGGTCTTTCCGAGCCACAGCGGCAGCAGAGGGGTCGAAGCGAGCGTCTCGCTCCAGGTGCCCGCCTCCTTCTCGCGGGTCGCGCCGAGGGCGACGCCCAGGAGCAGCACCTGTTGCAGGGCCGCTCCCACCAGCCCCAGCACCATGAAGTCGGCGTAGGAGAAGGTCGGGTTGAAGAGGACCCGGTAGCGGTAGTCGATCCCGGTGAAGGTGCGCTCGCCGACGGTGCCCCACTGGCCGCGCGCGGCCAGCTTCTTGAGGGTGACTCCCGCCGAGATGGTCTTGATGTCGGTGTTGGCGGCGCGCACGGCCGAGTTCGAGACCATGAGGTTGGAGCCGTCGACCAGGGTGAGGACCGCCGCCTCGCGGCCGAGCTTCACGTCTCGCTCCAGGTCGCTCGGAATGACCACCGCGACCGAGGCCCGGGAGGAATCGAGCTCGGCCATGGCCTGACCCTCGCTCTCGAGGTGAGCCGTCACGCGGAAGGTCTGGTCCCGGTCGAGCGCGCGGACAAGCTCGCGGCTCAGGGCGCTACGGTCCTGGTCGACGACCGCCAGGGGGAGCTCCGTGACGCGCTGGGCGCTGTAGAGCCAGCCGAACATCGCGCAGTAGAGGACCGGCACCAGCAGCATGACGTTGCGGATCGTCGGGTCCGTGAAGATCGTGCGCCACTCGCGCGAGAAGACCCGGGAGAAGGCGCTCATGACACCTTCTCCTTGCCAGGCTGCCACTCGACGGTGTAGCCGGGCAGCAGCTCGGCGGCGTCCACGCGCAGCTTGACGCTGAAGGCCCGCACGTCGCGATCGCCCAGCTCGCGGGTCGCCTTGCGCACGGCGAAGTCGGCCGAGGGCGAGACGGAAAGGACCCGGGCCTCGACGCGCCGGTCCATCGCCGGCACGTAGAGCTCCTGCCGCTCGCCCGTGCGGATGCCCGAGAGACGGTTCTCGTCCACGTAGAATTTCACGTAGCGCTGCTTGACGTCCTCGACCGTCATCACCAGCCCGCCCTGCGGCACCAGCTCTCCGGGGCTGATCGCCACGCTCTTGACCACGCCGGCCACCGGCGCGTACAGGTGGGTGTTGCGAAGGGCCGCCTGCGCCTCGTCCACGAGGCCCTTGGCCTGCTTCATCCCGGCCTCGGCGGCCGCCACGTCGAGCGCCTTGATCGAGACCTGGCCGCGGTTCGCCCTGGCCTGGTCGTAGGCGGCCGACGCCTGGGAGACCTGGGCCCGCGAGGCCGAGATCTGCTCGCGGCGGGCGCCCTTGCGGGCCATGCGCAGCTGCTCCTCGGTCGCCTCGCGCTCGGCTTTCAGCTTGTCGTACTGGGCGAGGGCCTCGTCGTGCTTCGCCTTGGCCACGCCTCCGGCCTGGAAGAGCTCCTTGAGGCCCTCGTAGGCGAAGCGCGCCGCGTTCTCACCGGTCTTGCAGGCCCTGAGCTTGGCTTCGAGCTGCGCGACCTCTTCGGGCCGCGCCCCGTTGCGCATGGCATCGAGCTGCGCGCTGGCGGCCTGGATGCCGGCCTGCGCCTGGTGGACCTGGGCGCTGCTGGCGTCGTCCATCAAGGAGACCCCCTGGCGGGCCTGCTCGGCGCGGACCTTGGCCAGGGCGTAAGCCCCCTCGGCCTGCTCGACCTTGGCCTGGACCTCCTCGGAGGTCAGGCGCGCCACCTCCTGACCGGCCTCGAGGGGATCACCCTCGCGGAAGTTCACGGCGGCGACGCGGCCGGGCAGCTTGAAGGCCAGATCGACCTCCATGCCCTCGACGACCCCCGTGAGCGCCGGGCCGCCGGCGCCGTGGGACTGGCTCGCGCCGGCGAAGCCGAGCGCCACGCTGAAGGCCAGGGCGACTCCCGAAAAGGCGATGACCCCGCGCCGGGTGCGGCCGCCGGAAGGCCTCGCGAGCGCCGCTTGATTTTCGATTTCCGTCTCTTGTTCCATCGTCGTTTCCTCCCCCATGCGGGCGCTAGCCAAGTGCCTTGTGCGCCATGTGCAGCAGCGTGGTCCTCGTCGGCTCGGCATCGACCGTCTCGGCGCGGTAATGCTTGCGCAGGACAACCATCCCGATCATTCCGAAGGTGGCCGAGGCGACCGTCGCGATGTCCAGGTCCGACGCGATCGCCCCCTGCTCCTGCAAGCCGGCCAGCGTCTTCTCGAAGAAGGCGAAGAAGTCCGCCAGGTGGCTCAAGGCCTCCACCGAACGGGTCAGGTGGGTCGAAGCGGCGGCGAGCAGCACCAGGCAGAAATCCCGGTTGCTCCCCAGGAAGCTGAACAGCGCGTCGTGCACGGCCTCGAGTCGCCCCTGGGCCGAGAGGCCCTCGCGAGCGACGGCCTGCTCGATCGCGATCGTCAGGTCCCGCAGGCCCTCCGAGAGGACGAAGCCGTAAAGGGCCTCCTTGTTCTTGAAGTGGTAGTAGAGCGTGCCCTTGGCGACGCCGGCCGCCTCTGCGATCTCGTCCAGGGTCGTCTCGTCGTAGCCCCGCTTGGCGAACATCGCGAGCGCTCCGCCGCGAATCTTTTCCTTGGTCATGACGGCCTCTCTTTGAACTGACTGGTCAGTACAAAGCACCATAAATCTAACTGAGCTAGACTGTCAAGTCGCCTTCACGGAACGTAACACCCGATCCCCATGGGGTGTTACGTGAGCAAGGTTCTTCCGCAATTCACCGATGATCCGAGAAGTCAGGTATCTTTTCGAGGTGAAGCCATGCTCAGTTCGATCCAAGGACCAAGCCCGCAGGTCAGGGTGAGCCCCGCGCCGAGGCAGCTCCCGGCACCCGTTGCCGCCCCCGGAATGGCGCCCGACTCGCTTTCATTGTCGAAGCCGGCGGCCAACGCGGCTCGTCCGACGCAACCCGCGCACAACGGGGGTTGGGACGATCTGACGAACCTCGTCCCGGTCATGGTCTTCTCGCCGATTGCGAGCGTGGCCGCGGCGGGCATCGGCTTCCTGGTGGCAGGCCCGGTGGGGGCCGCGGTCGGCGCGATCGCCGGTGGCTCGACCCTGGGCGGCCTGCTTGGCCTCAAGAACCTGATCCACCATGTCGCACATCGCGCGAAGGGTGAAGAGACGGACGACGACTTCAACCTCAAGCTCGCGGGCAAGCTGCTCGTCACCCCTGGCACGACCCTGCTGGGCGCCGGTGCCGGCTTCATGGTGGGCGGGCCCATCGGGGCGGCCGTCGGCGCGATGATCGGCGCGACCGGCCTGATGCTCGTCGGAATGGTGAAGGGGGCCTTCAAGAAACTGACCGCCTGAAGATGCCCGAAGCGCCGAAGGAGCCTGCCGGTTGCATTCCGGCAGGCTCCTTCGGCACTTCGGGGACTAATTGTCGGCGGCTTACTCGCGCTCCCAGCCAAGGCCGCGAAGCTGCTCCAGCAGCTCCTCGACGGTCTCCTGCTTCAGGTCTTCGCGCTTGAGGCCGAGCAGCTCCAGCTGTTGCCGCAGGTCGATGTTTGAAACGAAGGCGCGCCGGTCGATCGCCCAGGCCAGATCCTTCAGCTCCGTGTGGTACGTCCCTTCCATGAGCTTCAAGCCCACGTACGGCACGAACGGTAGCTCGATCATCTTCTGAAGGCAGATCGTCCCCGGGTGTCCCACGATCCCGGCGTGAACCAACAGGCGCAAAATCAAGATATACATTGGTCACCTCCCTCATGGTTGCTTCCCATATACCCCAGGCTTGATTCCTCACCTCGTACGATCGCCCAAATCCGCGATGCGAGCCAGATGCAGTGGATCTTACGGACGCCTACTGCTGGCCGCGAGGCTATCCTCTCCCTAGAGGCTTTCTTGCCACTTGTCCGATGCTCCGTGACGCGAGCGGAGGTCTTCATCCCGTGCCCCCAGATATGAGGCGCCTCATTGAACGGGGCACCTCCTGATGGGTATGCTGGGCGTGTCCGTACGCCTTGGTGTACCCGGAAGAGAGTTTGAAATGGCCCTGCCCATCGGTTCCTTTTTCCTCGGTCCGGCCGGCGAAAACGCCGACATCCTCGAGAGCTTCATGCTCGAGGCCCTGCGCGACCACGTCTTCTGGCGCCGCAACTTCCACCCGGAGGACGCACCGAGCATCCGCCAGAGCGATCGCGGCACGCCGGCCTTCGACGACTCGCTGGTCCGCCTGCGCCAGGAGCTCTACTCTCTGCTGTCGCGCCTCAAGCAGGGCGCCCCCCTCTTCAGCCCGCGCTACCTCGCGCACATGACGAGCGACGTGACGATGGCCTCGCTGGTCGGCTACTTCGCCGCCATGCTGTACAACCCCAACAACGTCTCGGGGGAAGCCTCCCCCGTCACCACCCAGCTGGAGCTGGACGTCGGGCACCAGCTCGGCCACCTGGTCGGCTACGGCCCCAGCACCTGGGGCCACCTCGCCTCCGGCGGATCCGTCGCCAACCTCGAGGCCCTCTGGGCCGTCCGCGCCCTCAAGTACTTCCCGGCCACCGCGTGGCTCGTCGCCAACGAGCTGGAGCTCGACGCCCCGGCGGTCCTCCTCGCCAGCGGCCAGTCCGCGCCCCTGCGGGAGCTCACCCCCTGGCAGCTGATGAACGTCCAGACGCAGAGCATCCTGGATCTGCGCGATGCGCTCGCGGCGAGCCCCGAGACCGCGGCCCTTCTCGAGACCTACTCGCTGGGCAGCCAGGGCTTCCTGCAGTTCCACCGGCACTTCGAGACGGCCTACGGGGCCCCCCTGCCGGTGCCGGTCCTGATGGTGCCCGGCACCAAGCATTACTCCTGGGTCAAGACCGCCAACCTCCTGGGCCTGGGCCAGGGGCAACTGATCGAGCTGCCCCTGGACGTCCAGTACCGGATCGATCCCCAGGGGCTGAAAGAGGTCCTCGACGACCTGACCCGCCGGCAGGTGCCGGTGCTCGCCATGATCTCGGTCCTGGGCTCGACCGAGACCGGCTCGGTGGACGCCCTCGATCAGCTGCTCGCGGTGCGCACGACCGCGCAGAGCCAGGGCCTGCACTGCTACTGCCACATCGACGGGGCCTACGGCGGCTACGCCACGGCCATGTTCCGCAGCCCCCAGGGCGAGTGGGTCGACCAGGGGAACACCCCCGAGCTGTTCGAGAGCTTCAAGGCGCTCGCCGAGACCGACTCCATCACCATCGATCCCCACAAGCTGGGCTACATCCCCTATCCGGCCGGCGCGGTGGTGTTCCGCGACGAGCGGATCCGCGAGTTCCTGTCGGTCAGCGCCCCCTACGTGTTCCACGACACCCCTGCCACCTCGCCGACGACCATCGGCAAGTACATCCTGGAGGGCTCGAAGCCCGGAGCCGCCGCGGCGGCCGTGTGGCTCAGCCACCGGGTCCTCCCGCTCGATACCAGCGGCTACGGGGTCCTGATCGGCAAGAGCGTGGAGTGCGCCCGGAAGCTCTGGGCGGCCCTCGACGCGTTCGAGTCCCGGAACGGGTACCGGATCGTGCCGCTCAACGAGCCCGATCTGAACGTCGTCACCTTCCTGGCGATCCCCCCCGTCCCGTTCACGGGCGCCGAGCTGAACCGCTTCAACGACACCCTGTACAAGCGCTTCGCCGTCAACATCGACCGCCGGGTCTTCAGCTACGAGTTCGTGCTGTCCAAGACCGACCTCGGCATCGCGTCGTACCGGCGCGGCCTCGAGCAGAGGCTCGGAAGCGACCTGGTCGACGCGCTCGCCCCTCAGGGCGGCGTCACCGTGCTGAGGGCCACCATCATGAACCCCTTCTCGGCCGCGGCAATGGCCGACGGCACGTTCCTGGAGCGCTTCCTGACCGAGTTCGAGGGCGCCATGGCCGAGGTCTGGGCCTC
>DATNQI010000042.1 GCA_036704125.1 Pantanalinema sp.
GCCGTTCTCGGTGGCGCGGATCAGGCCCGAGCGATAGGCCAGCAGGAGGCTGAAGAGGGTGCCGAAGGTGAGGCCGACCGCCTGCATGGGCAGCCCGGGGTACAGGCCCTCGGCGAAGGCCGAGACGCTGCCGAGCACGAGCCCCTCGAGGCCCGCGTAGAGCGGCGCCGTGAGCGGTGACCACTCCTTCTTGAAGACGGTGACCAGGGCCACGACCAGGCCGCCCAGGAGCCCGAGGCCCGACAGGGCCGGCAGCAGCGCGGGGTTGGTGCCGGAGAGCTGCCAGGTGATGCTCGCGCCGGCGACCAGGATGAGGAGCGAGAGCAGCGTCTTGTTGACTGTGCCCGGGACGGTCATGGCCTCCTCGCCTGCCCAGGGGCGCGATTCGAAGGTCTTGTCGGTGAGGGTGGGGTTTCCGGATCGCATGGCTTCCTCCTGCTGAGTGGACGGCGTTCAGGGTTCCATCCCCCGATTCTACCCCGTCGAGGGCGCGCGCGGGGACGCAAGGATCGGCGATCCGTCGCGGATGAAAGGGATAGGACGCAAATTCATGCCTTCATGCCGGAGTCGCTCCATGTTCAAGATCGAGACCGCCCTCGGGTCGCTGCGCTCCCTCTTCTCGCGCCGGGTGCAGCCCAAGACGGAACAACCCACCGAGCTCGAGCCGCCGCGCGCGACCTCTCGCGACGCCCTTGCCCTCACGCCTGCCGTTCCCGCCGCTCCCAAGGCCCCGCCGAGCACCGACGGCCTCGGCGCCGAGGAGATCCGGCTGCTCGGGGCGGGCCTGTTGCCCCACAACTATGCGGAGCTGAAGGCCTGCCTCGAGAAGGACGGCCGGGAGGCTGCGACCGCCCTGGGGCGCAAGGGCAAGGAAGGCCCCTTCTCGCCCCGCTACGGCGACCCGGTCGCCATGCTGGAGGCGGCGAGGCGGATCGCGAGCGATCCGGAGCTGTCGCGCATGGTCGAGGACGTGCGCAAGGGCGACATCCTGGTCCAGACCTGGAACAGCGAGAACATGGTCTCCGAGATGACCAAGGGACCGTTCGTCCACACGGTGATCTGCGTCTCGGACGAGGCGCCGCCCGAGTTCGTCGAGGCCATGGGCATCACGGGCGACCCCGACGCGCCGGGATCGAGCGTGGTGCGCCGCAGCCCGATCGCCGAGAACTCGTACCAGGCGGTCAGCACCCGCATCATCCGCCCGACCGAGGGCATTCCCGAGGCCGAGGCCGCCAGGGCGATCGATCGCGCCGTCCGCTACGCCGAGAGCCAGCTCGGCAAGCCCTACGACTACTCCTTCACCAACCGCAACGGGGACCAGAAGCTCACCGACGCCTTCTACTGCAGCGAGCTGACGTATCTGGCCTACGCGAGCCCGAGCGGTGCGAACATCTCCTTTCCCGTCTCCAAGTCCAGCGACCGGGACCAGCTGATGGTCGCCCTCGAGTCCGTGATCGACGCCCTGCAGCCCAAGGACCGGGCGGCGCTCATGGACCGCACGATGAAGTTCGTCAACAAGAGCCCCAAGCCCGACGCCAAGGCCATGGTGCGCTACCTGGTGGACGAGGTCATGGCCAAGTGCGACGCGACCGCGGGCATCTGCAAGACGCCGGGCGCGCGCGCGCGCCTCAAGGAGACCCTGGGCAAGCTCCTGGCGGGCGAAGGCTTCTCGCGCTTCGAGGGGGCCGGCGCGGCCTACCGAAAGGCGGAGGCGGACGGCGCCTTCGAGGGGGTGACGGGCTTCTTCAAGCGGCAGCAGGCGCGCGGAGCCATCGGGACCGGCTTTGTCATGGACGCAGCCGCTCTGGTGAGCCACAGCGGGGTCAACTACCTCGAGGCGGCCAGGACCGCCAAGGACCTCCTGGCCGCCGTCCTTCCCCACGCCGAGACCTTCGCCTCCTACCTCTACGGTCCCAAGGACGGCCGCACCCAGGCCGTCGGCAAGCTGCTCGACGGCCTGGAGTGGATCCAGGACGAGACCGGCAGCCTGCCGCTACTAGGGGAGCTGATCGACGATCTGCCCGAGCGCTCGCGCCCGGCGATCAAGTCGGACTTCGTGAGCCCGACCGACATCGCCTACGCGCCGTTCACCCACCGCGACTACAACGTCAAGCCGGGCCACCCGCTCGATCCGCCCGCCGACGGGGCGGCATGATCCCTTTTCGGCCGCCCAACTGGGCGGCCGAACTTGCTATAATGGCGTGGTTACCGCCTTCCCTGCCAGGAGCTTCCGCCCCCATGAGCCTGCCCACCAAGTTCTTCGTCTTCGACTTCGAGACCACCGGCACCGATCCCGCCAAGCATGCGCCGATCGAGATCGCCGCCATCGTGCTGGACATGGCGACCCTGAAAGAGGTCGATCGCTTCGAGACCCTGATCAAGCCGTTCGAGGGGGCCGAGATCGACCGGGAGGCCATGGCGGTCAACGGCATCTCCCCCGAGGATCTCAAGGGTGCGCCGGACCCCGAGACGGCCTTCCGCAACCTCAAGGCCTTCGCCGAGCGCCACGGCATGATGTATGCGGTGGCCCACAACATCGACTTCGACTGGGACTTCCTGAAGGCCGCCGAGATCCGGCACAAGGTCTGGGCCGTGCCCCTCGAGAAGCTCAAGATCGACACCCAGGCCCTGGCCGTGTGGGTGCTCGGCCGCAATGGCCAGCTCAAGGGCCACGGCCTCAAGAGCCTCCTCAACGCCTTCAGCATCAGCAGCGAGGGCCACCACCGCGCCATGTTCGACGTGGAGCAGCTCTGCCAGGCCATCCGCAAGCTCGCGGACTTCAAGCCCGCCATGCAGATGGGCCTCTTCGGCTAGGCCCATGCGGACGGCAGGGCGCCACCTACTCGTTGCAGGGCTCGCAGCGCTCGCTCTGAGCGCCTGCATGCCCAAGCAGAACTTCGAGGCAACCACCACCGCCGAGGGCCACCTCAAGGCGAGCGATGCCGCTGCGCACTCCAAGGCGATCCTCAGGCGCGAGGGGAGCTGGGTGACGGTCCAGGACGCCTATCGCTTCGACCTGACGCGGCTGGTGGACGTGGACGCGGGGTACCTGCCGCGCGAGGTCACCGACGAGGCCGCCCTCACCCGCGACGAGGTCGTCGTCTCGACCGCGATCCACGGGGCGTTCGGCCTTGGGACTTTCAACGCGGTCCTGGATCGGGTCCACTCGCCCTGGGCGCAGGCGATCTACGATCGGACCCAGGTCGGGCGCCCCTTCCTGGTGCGATCGCTCTCCTCCCACCGGGACGACTACTTCGTGGTGCCGGTCTTCTTCCGCGGGCGCTGGGCGGTGGCGTGCCACGTGGGCCTCGCCGCGCGCGGGACCTACTACAGCAACGGCTACACCGTCCCGGACATGCCGACCGAAGGGGCCGAGGCCGCGTCGGTCTACGGCAGGCAGCGCCTGGATCGCCTGATCGTCGAGCGCTTCGAGGCGCCCGTGGCGCCTCCCGAGCGGGTCTACGCCGAGACGAGCCCGCCCCAGCACGATGCGGTGCTCGGCTACCTCTGGAGGGTCGAGACCCCGCGCCGTCACGTGCTCGTCGACGTCTGCGGGCGCGTGGCGACCCTCAGTCCCGAGCAGAGCGCGCGCATCAGGGCCGGCGCGCGCCTGGATGCGCCGATCGCTTTTTAAGCCTGCTCAAAAACGGAGTTCATCTTCACGCAATAATCACGTGATAACCTTCCCTTGGCTGTCTTGCCGTCACGGGAGGTTATTTCATGTTCATCACCCTCAACGAAGTCGTCTACGAAGTCACCCCCAGCCCGGGGGGGCTTGTCTTTCGCCGGCTCAACAGCGATCGCGAGGTCTTCACGCCCTGGGCCCGCGTGCTGGACAACTCGTTCCCGGTCGAGCCGGGCGCGCACACCGACCAGATCCTCGAAGGCAACCTGAGCGTCCGCGAGTACCTGGCCGGTGAGGACGCAGCGGCCCGCAAGAAAATTTCCTGAACGATGGAATGATGGGGCCGGGTGTCAAGATTTTGTCGCGCGCGGGGAATATAGAACCAAGCGACCATCTTGACCGAGAGGGCCCCCTTCATGAGCAACAAGATCACCGAGCCGTCCTCCGGGGCCGCCGCCGCTTCCGCTGCCGCGGCCAGGCTGCGCGCCTCGTCTACCGGCGCGGGCAAGGACGCCGCTGCCGCCGCGAGCAAGCCGCCGTCGAGCACCGATCGCCTCAACCAGACGGTGAAGCGCAAGCAGCTCGACGTTCCTTTGCTCTACCAGTACACGGGCAAGGCCCAGAACGCGTGCGGTACCACCAGCCTCACCATGATCCTCCAGCACTTCGGAAAGAAGATCACCCGCGAGGAGGTCGACGCCAAGATCCGGGCCATGGACGGCCCGACGGATCCCGACGAGATCGTCTCCTTCGCCAGGAAGCAGGGCCTCAGCGCCGCCATGTACAACAAGGGCTCGGTCGATGAGCTCAAGCAGTTCCTCGACAAGGGCATCCCGCTGGAGGTCATGATCGACCCCGACGCGAACCCAAGCGACACCACGCTGCACTACGTGGTGGTGACGGGCTACGAGACCGACCCCAAGACGGGCAAGACCAATCTGCTCATCAACGACCCTGCGTGCCTCGAGCCCCAGCGCGTCAGCCAGGAGGAGTTCGAGAAGCAGTGGTCGAGCCTCAAGGTCAAGAACGTGGGGACCGGCCTCGACAACTTCTTCGTCGCGATCGCCCCGGGCGGCACCGAGCTGCCCCGCTCCCGCACCAAGGGTGCAGGCGTGGCCCTGACCGTCCTGGACGGGATCGCCGCGGGCGAGAAGGCCGGAGGCCTCGGCAAGAAGGTCGCCGAGGGCGCCAAGAGCGCCTGGAACACCGTCAAGGGCTGGTTCGGGGGCTAGTCCTTGACCGCACCCTCCAGCAGGCCGCGCACGAAGTACTTCTGACCGACGGCGAAGACGGCGATCGCGGGGAAAACCGCGATCGCCGTCGCCGCCATGAGCAGGCCCCAGTCGGTGGCTTCCTTCATGCTGCTGCGGAAGGCGGCGAGCCCCACCGGCAGGGTGCGCAGGTGCTCGGAGTGGGTGACGACCAGGGGCCAGAGGAAGGTGTTCCAGGAGGCCAGGAACTCGAAGATGGCGAGGGTCGCGATGGCCGGAAGGGCCGTCGGCAGGGCCACGCGCCAGTACATGTCCCATGGCGAGCAGCCGTCGATCCGCGCGGCGTCCTCAAGCTCGCTCGGCAGGTTCAGGAACCACTGCCGGAACAGGAAGATCCCGAAGGCCCCCGTCAGCCCCGGCAGGATGAGCGCCTGGTAGGTATCGACCCAGCCGAAGAAGGCCATCAAAGAGTAGAGCGGCACCAGGTTGATGTAGATCGGCACCATCATGGTGGCCAGCACCGCGAAGAAGAGGGCGTTCTGCCCCTCGAACCGCAGGCGCGCGAAGGCGAAGCCCGCCATGGAGCCCGTCACGACCTGCCCAACGACCGTCACCAGGGCCACCAGCAGGCTGTTGGCGAGGTAGCGCAGGATGGGCGTTTCCTTGAGGGCCTTGGCGTAGTTCGCAAGGGTGGCGGGCTTCGGCCAGAACTCGGGCGGGTAGGCCACGGTCTGGGCGTAGGTCATCAGCGAGGTGCCCACCATCAGCAGGAAGGGAGCGGCCATCAACAGGGCGCCCACGGCGAGGACCAGGGTCGCGAGGTGGCGTGGCTTCATCGATCCTCCTCCTGGTGGCTGAGGGCCTTGCGGCTCCACCACTGAACGGCGCCGAGCAGGACGAGGAAGGCGAAGAGGACGTAGGCGAGGGCCGAGGCCTTGCCGAGCTTGAAGTAGGTGAAGGCGTTCTGGAAGAGCCAGTACCCGAGAATCGTCGTCGAGCGATGCGGGCCGCCCTCGGTCATGAGGTAGACGGTGTCGAAGGTCTGGAACGCGCGGATGGTCGCCATCATGGTGACCATCACGAGGGTCGACCCGAGCAGCGGAAGGGTGACGAACCGGAAGCGCTGGATGGCCCCGGCCCCGTCGAGGCTCGCGGCCTCCAGTTGCTGGGAAGGGATGGCCTGCAGCCCCGCGAGCACCAGCAGCATGTCGTAGCCGAGGTTCTTCCAGACGCTGACCACCACGAGCGAGGGCAGGGCCCAGTGAGGGTCGCTGAGCCAGCGCACGGGCCCCAGGTTGACCAGCCCCAGCAGGGCGTTCAGCAGGCCGCTGCGCGGATCGAAGATCCAGCTCCAGAGGATGGCGCCCGCGACCATGGAGGTGACGACCGGCAGGAAGTAGGCCGTGCGGTAGAGGCCGAGTGCTCGGACCTTCTGGTTCAAGGCGATGGCGAGCCCCACGGCGAGCGCCACATCCAAGGCGACGTAGAGCAGGACGAAGGCCCCGGTCTGCGCGAGCACCCGCCAGAAGAGCGGGTCGCGCCCGAGGTCCGCGTAGTTGGCGAGCCCCACCCAGCGCGGGGCGCCCAGCATGTCCCACTGGGCGAAGCTGAGGGCGAACGAGCCGAGGGTGGGCAGGACCGTGAACAGCCCGATCCCCAGGAGCGCGGGCAAGAGGAGCCAGAAGGCCCAGCGCGATTCCGTGCGGCGCAAGGGGCTCATCATGGGCGGTCCTCTTGCAGGAGCGCATCGATGCGCGCGGAGATGGGGCGCAAGGTCGCTTCGAGTTCAGCCTCGCCGTTCCAGGCAGGCGGCAAGCCGTCGATCAGCTCGTACAGGATCTCGTCGTAGCTGGGGGGGGTGCGGGTGGGCCGCGCCGCGGCGATGACGTCCAGGAAGACCTTGCTCGAGGCGGGCGGACCCGAGCCCAGGAAGGCGCTCGAGTTCGCGACGTCCGGACGCGAGGGCACGATGAGGCCGCTCTCGGTGAAGGCGGCGATGCTCTTCTTGCTTGCGAGGTAGCGCACCAGGCGCCAGGCCTTCTCGGGTTGCTTGCTGCTCTTCGCGATGCTCCAGCCCGAGGCGTCCGCGTCCACCACCGAGCCCGTCTTCCCTCTCGGGAAGGGGGCCACGTCCCAGCCGAAGTCCAGCTTCTTGCGGAAGCCGGGCACCACCCAGCGGCCACCCACCATCATGGCGAGCTTGCCCTGCGCGAAGAGCTGGCTCATGCGGGCGTTTCCGACCTGGGCCTCGGTGGGGGCCACGTGATACTTCGTCCGCAGGTCGAGGTAGCGGTGGAGGGCGGCGAGGCTCTTGGGCTCGAGCAAGGTCGAGCGCCGCATGTCGGCGTCCATCACGTCAGCGCCGTCGCTCCAGAGGTAGGGCAGCCAGTAGAGGGGAAAGGGCGCGAACCCGATGCCGAACTGCTGGTCGCCCTTCGTGAGGCGCTGCGCCTTCTCGACCATTTCCTCGTAGGTCCAGCCCGCATTCGGGTAGGGGACGCGCGCGGCGTCGAAGAGGCGCTTGTTGTAGAAGATGACGAGGTTCGAGAGGTCGCGGGGGATGCCGTAGAGCTTGCCCTTCCACGACATGGCATCGAGCACCGGGCGGTAGAATTCGCTGCGCTTGAGCTGTTCGTCCTTGCGCAGGAACGCGTCCATGTCGCGCAGCACGCCCCGGTTGGCGAAGCCCGAGAGGGTCTGGCTCTCCATGAACAGCACGTCCGGCAGGGTCCCCGAGGCCGCCAGCAGCCGGATCTTGTGGGGGTACTCGTCGGGGATGTGGATCAGCTTGACCTTGACGTCGGGGTTCTCTCGCTCGAAGTCGGCCAGGAGCGGCTTGAGGGTCTCGATCTCCTCGATCGAGCCCCAGGTCGAGAAGGTGACGGCGTCCGTGGCCGGGCGAGCACAGGCGGCGGTCAACAGCGCCAAGAGCGCCAAGAGTCCCTTGAGACGCACCTTCACTCCTTTTGCGATGGTATGATGGCCGCGTGATCGAGCTTCAGTCCTATCGACCCGAGCAGGCCTCGGAACTACTGACCGTCTGGCATGCGGCCATGGGCGATCGCCATCCCATTATGCCCTCCCTCTGGACGGCTAACACCGAGGGCGATCCCGGCTTCGTGCCCGGGGACCTGATCGTGGCCACGCGCGAGCGCCAGGCGGTCGGCTTCGTCATGACCAAGCAGTGGCGCGGCGATTATCCCGGCTGCGATCGCTTCGCCTCGCGGGGGTATCTCGCCCTCATGGCCGTGCACCCCGCCCACCAGCGCCAGGGGATCGGCTCGGCCCTGCTGGAGGAAGCGATCGCGCTTCTGTGTTCGCAGGGGGCCGAGAAGGTCCTGCTCGAGGGAAGCTTCCACCACTTCATGCCGGGGATTCCCGCCTCGAGCCCGGAGGCGCTCGCCTTCTTCGAGCGGCGCGGCTTCTCGCCCTTCAAGGAGGTCTGGGACGTCCGGCGCCGCCTGGACGTCGGGGCTGCGCTGCCTTCGGTCGAAGTGACGCTGCGCGCCCAGCCGGACATCGTCATTCGCCCCTACGCGCCCGGTGAGGAAGCAGCACTCGTCGCCTTCCTCCAGGAGAGCTTCG
This sequence comes from Pantanalinema sp., assembly GCA_036704125.1. Taxonomy (NCBI): domain Bacteria; kingdom Bacillati; phylum Cyanobacteriota; class Cyanophyceae; order Leptolyngbyales; family Leptolyngbyaceae; genus Pantanalinema; species Pantanalinema sp. The sequence continues at coordinate 8,422 of DATNQI010000042.1, forward strand.
CCGGCCGCTGGGCGCGAGACACCGACCTCCTGCTGCGCAGCGGCTCGGACGTTCGCCACGTCATGGGGGTGTTCATGGACGGCGTGCCGCAGGGCTTCGCCCAGCTTCACGTGCCGGGAAGTCCTGGGGCCCTGCGCTGGGCGGGCTTCGCTCCCGAGGTCGCGGCACTCGGCCCCATCGGGATGGGCAAGACCCTGAGGGGCCGTGGCCTGGGCCTCGCCCTTCTGGTGCGGGGCCTCGAGGAGCTTCGCGCGCAAGGGGCGCGCGAGACGGTCATCGACTGGACGGACTTGCTTGATTTCTACGGGCGGTGCGGCTTTACGCCGTGGCTGCGCTACACCCTCGCGCAACGGCCCCTGCCATGAGCCAGGCGCCTCTTCTCATCGACCCTGCGGTGCTCGTTCGGGTCGCGGCCGGCTATCCCGAACTCGGCACCTTCGTGGGGATCGTCCGCAACGGCCTGAGCGTCAACTCGGCGGCTTGCCTGTTCGAGACGACGCACGGCGTGTACTTCACCAAGTGTTACGACCCGCGCGAGCGCAGCGCCGAGGCGATTCTCGCCGAGCATGCCTTGATCATGCGCCTGGTGGCGAAGGGCTTCCCGACCCCGCGCCTGCTGGAAACCGCTCGGAGCACGACCCTTGCCTGGGACGAGGGACTGCCCTTCGCCCTCTTCGAGCGGGCCAGAGGAGAGGACCGGTACGCACAGGCCCCGGTCTTCACCCCCTGCGCCTCACCCGTCGAGACGCACGCCATGGGAGCGGCCCTGGCCGCTTTCCACCTGGCGCTCTCGGATTCCCCCTTGCTTGAGTCCAAGCCCTTCCGGGGCATCACCGCCCGCTACCGCCTCATGGCCGCGCCCTCGGTGCGCCACGGCCTCGCTGCCCTCTACGAGGAGGCGCCGGTCCTGGCGCCGTTCCTCGCCGCGCAACCCGAGTGGGAGGCCTGTCTCAGCTGGCTGGAAGAGTGGCACCGGCGCCTCAAGCCTCACCTCGCTCGCCTGCCGCGGGGGATCATCCACGGGGATTTCATCAAGCGCAACCTGTTCTGGCAGGACCGGGCGGTCAGCGACGTCATCGACTTCGATCTTTGGAACGTGGAGGCGTGGGTCTACGACCTGGCCCTCTCGCTCATCCCGGCGGGCTTCGCGTGGCCCGAGATCCTCGCCGGCCGTGCGCTCCCCGACGCCCATCACCTGCGGGCCTTCCTGGAAGGCTACCAGTCGGTCCGGCCCCTGGAGGCGTTCGAGCGTGCCACCTTGTCCTGGGTGGTCTCGACCGCGCGGGTCGAGTTCTACCTGAGCCTGGTCGCGCGGGGCCTGGACAGGCGCGACCGCGCCGAGGCCGAGCGCTTCTTTCGCCTCCTGGTCGATACGCTGGGGTGGTTCGCGGCGAACCCGCGCTGGCACGACGTACTCGCCTGAACCCTCCCCGCCGAGGGCACAAGGAACTCGATTTTATCCCCCCACCCCTAGCCCCGCCCCACCGGGGGGCGGGGAAAACAGTGACGGCCCCCCGGATACCGGGGGGCCGTCTTGCTGCGAAGGGCCTACTTCTGGGTGAGGGCCTTGAGGAAGTTCTTCCAGCCCTCGCTGGAGAAGGCGATGAGGGCGGGGTTGTCGTACTTGGCGTTGTAGGACTGGTTCGCGTTGGGGAAGTAGGCGACCAGGCCGGTGGCGTTGGGACGCGAGGCGCTGTGGACCTCGCTGGTGACGGTGGCGCCGACGGCGGTGAGCACGTCCTGGGCGGCGGCCTTCACCCCGGCCGAGACGTTGCTCGCCAGCAGCTGCTTGGCGAACGAGCCGATGTCGGCGCAGTCCTTGTTGTAGAAGCTCTGGGTGCCGGTGCGGGCCGCGGCGATGGTGGCCTTCTCGGCGGGCATGGCGCCGACGAGCGCGGCCGAGAGGTTGTTCATCGCGGGGACGAGCTTGCCGGTCAGCGCGTCGATGCTGGTGGCCGAGAGGGTGAGGTCCTCGCGGCCGCTGTAGCTGCCGGCGTAGGACTTGACCAGGACGTCGGCCATCTGGGCGGGGGCCGTGGTGCCGGTCACGTTCTTGAGCCAGCCCGCGTAGTCCCAGCCGGCGCCCGGCTCGAGCTCCTCGGAGGCGACCAGGTACTTGGCCGAGCCCTTCATCTGGTAGGCGATCTCGGCGTGGGCCATGAGGCAGGCGTCGAAGCCGACGACGTCGATGGGCTGGCCGGCGACCTTGGCGAAGGCCGGGGTCAGGTTGCTCAGGTCGTTGGTGTTGAGGTGGGTGCCGTTGTCATCCCAGCCGAAGCCCTTGGTGATGAAGTCGCCGCCGCGGAAGATGCCCGAGCCGTGGTCCCAGTAGCTCATCATGTAGTGCTCGGCGGGGTACTTGGCGATCGCCCACTCGCCGAACGCCTTGACCACGTTCACGTCGCCGGAGTTGATCTCCTTGTTGGCGGGGATGAAGGGCAGGTCGGTCATCGGGGTCGAGACGAAGGTGGTGTTCTTGCCGGCGGGGTCCTTCTTGACCTCGTAGACGGCCGAGTCGCCCTGCTTGTTGCCGTCGAAGAGGACGATCACGTTCACGTCGTCGGCGTTGATGCCGGCTTCCATCTCGTTCAGGTCCTGCAGGCCGAAGTTGTAGAGGTTGTTGTCGGCGGCCAGGTGAACCATGACGGTCCACTTCTTGGCGCCCTTGGGCAGCTTGCGCTTGGTGGCGACCTTCTGGTCGTTACCGGTGTTCATGCCGGGGAGCGAGAGGCCGCAACCGGCCAGCATCGAGGTTGCCGCAACAAGGGCCAACAGCTTCTTCATGGACGTGACGTTCTCCTATCAACAGGCGACGACGGAAATGACTTTCAACTGGGCTTTATGTTTGGTTAAAGTGACCTTAACCAACCCTGGTCATAAAGTACCGCATCCGCCGAAAAAAAACCAGTGGTTTCGGCGAATGTGATGAAAATTTTTTAAGCGATTTTTTTACGAGAGCTCGAAGAGGCCGCGCAGGCGCGACATGAGGCCCGATTCGCCGCCGCGTTCGGGCGCCCCGCCTTCTTCCGAGGTCGTGACGGGCCGCGAGAGGTCAGGCTCCTCGCCATCCTGGAGGATGCGGTCGTTGGTCTCGCGGCGCGCTTCCACGGTGCTTGCGATCTCGGCGGCGATCGTGGGGTTGGCCTTGAACAGGGTCTTGAAGGCGACCCGATCGATCTCGAGCAGCTCGGCGGACTCCTCGGCCACCACCGTCGCGCTGCGCGGCTGGCCGCTCAAGAGCGACATCTCGCCGAAGACCTGGCCGGGCTTGAGCATGGCGACCGGCTGGTCGCCGACCGACACCCGGGCGCTGCCCCGCATCACGATGAACATGCTGTCGCCGGGATCGCCCTCCCGGCAGATGGTCTTGCCGGGGACGAAGGTGCGGTTGCGGGTGAGGGCCGAGAGCAGCGCCAGCTCGTCGGCGGCGAGGGATTGAAGCAGCGGCACGGCCTTGAGGTACTCGAAGAAGCGGATCGACTCCTTGGCCTCGTAGAGCTGGTCCTTGGCCATCCGGTAGGTCTCGCCCTGCTTGGCGTCGCTCTGGATGGCCCGCACGAACCACTGGATCGACTCCTGGCCCTGGCCGGTGCGGCGCAGCATCTCGCCGATCAGGAAGGCGACGTGGGCCTCGCTGATCGCCGAGCTGGCGTGAAGGCCCTTGTCGAAAGCGGCCATGTAGGCCGCGATCGCCTCTTCCAGGTAGGCGCGCTCGCGCTTGCGATCGTTGCCGTAGCGGCAGGTCCACGCGAGGCGCAGCAGGATCCCCCCCCGGATCTCGCCGGGGGCGTTGCGCGCCTCGTAGCAGCGCAGGGCGAGCTGCATGCTGAGCATGGCGGCGAAGAGCGTGCGCTCTTCCTTGTTGAAGTCGTGCCGCTTGATCTCGGGGGCCCCCTCGAGGGTGGCCTTGACCGTGGGGCGCTCGCGCTCGGAGAGCTCGCGGAAGTGGTCCTTGAGCGCGGCGTAGCCGCACGCCGGGCAGACCCAGATGGCGTAGAAGAGGGGGTTCGGACCGTCGTAGTAGGGGCAGAAGTCCGCGTCGCGGCGCTTGAGGACCGAGGCCGAGCTCTTGGGGGTGTGGAGCTTGAACCCGTGATTGCAGACCGGGCATTTGAGGTCACGGGGGACCAAGGGCGAATGGCTCACGACGCGGTTCTCCCTGCTTGGGCTGTGGCTAGACTGGCTTCTTGAGCGCCGCCTTGGTCTTCTCGACCGAGCTGACGCCCTGGAGGCCTATGTCGTAGTTGTTCCCCGCGTTCCAAAGCAAGTAACCAATCCCCTTGGCGTCGTCGTTCGCCTTGATCTGGGTGGCCACGTACTCGGGCCCGTAGCCGCGGACCATGAACTTGAAGGCCTGGAGCCAGGGCCGGACCACGATGCCGGTGCCCGCGGTCTTCTTCATGGTGCGCTTGACGCCCTCGTTGACGAAGTAGTAGGGCTCGTTGGCGGGGGACTTGTGGCCGAGGAAGGGCGGGTAGAAGTGCGACGGGTAGACCATGGGGCTGATCACGTCGGCGTACTTGGCCAGGTCCTCGATGCGCTGGCCGGTGTGCTTCACGTCCACCCCCTCGTCCCAGGCGACCACCCCGAAGACGTCGAGGCTCAAGAGCGCCCCGGTGGGCTTGACCACCTGGTAGGCCTCCTTGAGGTAGCCGGTGATGATCGCGTGCTTGGGGGTCTTGGTGGTGTCGAAGGAGTAGTTGATGTCCTGCATGGCGCCCATGGCCGGGAAGCGGATGTAGTCGTACTGGATCTCGTCCACGCCCATGGCGAGGAGCTCCTTGGTGATGCCCAGGTTGTAGGCGCGGACCTCGGGGTTGTTCGGGTCCACCCAAACGAGCTTGCCCTTCTCGCGCCAGGGCTTGCCGCTCTTGGACTTGAGGGCGAGGCGCGGGGCGCGCTGGGCGAGGAAGGCGTCGTGGAAGAGGGCCTGGCGCGCCACCACGTGGACGCCCTGCCGGTGGAGCCTGTCCACCAGCTTGGGCACGTCCCGGATGATGGCGCCCTTGCTGGCGCCCGTGCTCACGGCGAGCGGCACCCGGCTGTCGTAGGCCAGGTGGCCGTCCATGTCCTTGACGTCGAAGACCACCGTGTTGAGGCCGTGGGGCTTCATCTGGTTGACCAGGGTGAAGACGCGCTCGGTGCCCGCCGAGGTCTGGGTCACGTAGATGCCCCGGGCGTCGAAGGTCCTGGGCTTGGGCACGCGCTTGGGCACGACGGCGCTCGCGCGCACGCCGGGGATCTCGATGCGCTTGCCGACCGGGATCCAGCCCTTGAGGCCGTTCTTGGAGAGCAGGGCCTTCTCGAGCGACGGCCGGGTGTAGTAGTCGGTCATGGCCAGGTACATGTTGGCCAGATCGGTCGGATCTTGCCCCTTCTGGACCGTGTGGAAGATCTTCCCGCCCACGTACTCGCCGCCCGCGGGCAAAGCCGCGTTGGCGTAGCCCGGGTGAACGCGCATGGGCGCCGTGGCGGCAGGAGCCGCGGGGGCCGGCGTGCTCGGGCCGCCGCCGCCGAGGACCGTACCGGCCGCGGCTGAAAGCTGGACGGTCTTGCGGTTGCCCACCGCGCGCGGGTTGAGGCGGTCCTGGAGCTTGGAAGGGAAGGTGACGGTGGCGGGGTTGCCGTCCGAGACGTAGGGCCTGAAGGCCTCCTCGTTCACCCCGACGAAGCCCGCAGGGCGGCGGAAGTGCCGCTTCCACTCGTCGTCGATGGCCTGGATGCGGGGCACCTTCATGGCGTTGTACTTCTTGTCGAAGGGCGAAGGCGACGGATCTGCGCCCACCAGGAAGACCGCGGTGTGGCGGTAGGCCTGGCCCTGGGCGCCGCCGGCGATCACCGCCTGGGTGCCGGCTTCGTCCTTGGGGTAGATGCCGAAGGGCAAGGCGAGGGTCGAGAAGGAGTAGGAGCGGCCGAGGGCGTGCACCACCTCGTTCTGGGCCTTGACCATCTCGTTGGTGATCTGGTTCGGGCTCATCTTCTTGAGCATGCCGTGGTTGTAGGTGTGGTTGCCCACCTCGCGCCCGGTCGCAAGCAGGTAGCGCAGCTTGTCGCCCGATTCGGCCGCGACCTCGAAGGGGTTGGGCAGGACGTAGAACGTCCCGGCGCGCCCGAAGTCGGGGTGCTGGGCGTAGAAGGCGTCCATGATCCCGACGGCGCTCTGGGGATCGACCATGGGCTGTCCCTTGGCGTCGCGGCGGACCTTGCCGCCGGCGTCGTGCAGGAACTTGAACTGCTCGGCGGTGGCGTCGTCGAAGGTGAAGACGACGGGCTTCTTGCCCGCGGGCACCTCGAGCTTGCCGTCCGCCAGGTCCTTCGCGTTGACCGTCACGTAGCCGTTGGCGTGGAGCCAGGCGAGGTCCTTGCGGAAGTTGTCGTAGGTGCGGGTCCAGCGGTCTTCCTTGGGGCCGAAGCGGTGGTACTCGAGGACCGGCACCCGGCCGAGCTCGTTGGGGGCTTGGGCGGGGGTCGCGTGGGCCATCAGGCCTGAAAGGGGCCACGAAGCGAGCGCCAGCGCGGCGGCCACGAGGCGTGGCAGCCTGAGATGCTTGTTCACGGGAGATTCCTTCTTTTGAAAGGGGGGTTGTGCGCGATCCGTTACACGTTACCATACCCCGCCGCGGGTCGATCGAACGGCCTTCTCCAAGGGATCCGGGTGAGAGAGGGCGCGCGCGATCCGCAGCCAGGCCACTCCGCCCGAAATCCCTTGGTCGCTTTGTAGAGGCTAGCACTCAAGCGTCCTGCGACAATGGCCGCGCCCTTCTTCGATCCCTTGCCGGAGGTTCGCCATGACCGCACCCGCTCCGCGCTACACCCCCCACGGCCAGGCGGCCGACGAGGCCGTCCATGGCCTCCTGCAGCGCGCCTTCGCGGCGCTCGGCTCCCGCAAGCTCTTGCCCGTCGAGGCGATCGCCCACTACGTGATCGGCGACTACGGCCGCGCGCAGGGGTGGGTCGCCCGCGAGGGGGGGGGCTGGGTTCCCTACGACACCCCCCACCTCCTGATCCTCCTGCCCGAGGACTTCGAGGAGGAGGCGCGGGCGGCCCATGCGGCCATCCAGGCCAGCCTGGAGGAGGTCTGCATGGAGGCCGGGTACTCGCTTCGGATCGATGTCGCCACCGCGCGCGCCCTGCTGGAGCGGGGCAACGAGAAGCTCGCCTTCGAGGTGGCTGGCGGCCGTCACCTCTGCTGGAGCTTCGGCGGCCACGATCCGCTGGAGGCCTTCGTGGGCCTCACCCCCGAACGGCTTTCGGCCCACGGCCTCGTGACGCTGGTCGAGGTCGGCTCATCCCTGCGCGAGATCACGGAATGGAGCGCCAGCGACACCCTGGGGCTGCACCAGGGGATCGTGCGCCTCGCCTTCATCCGCTGCATCGAGGTCGTCAGCGCGCTGGGGGATGCCATCCTCCTGAGCAAGGGCCGCTACGCGCCGAGCCTGGCGGATCGCCTGCGCGCGCTCGCGGCGATGGGCGATGGGGGCGAGGTCAACCCGCAGCTGGTCCAGCTGTACCGGGCGGCGATCGCCCTGCGCACCCGCCAGCCCGAGCCTAGGCTCCCGGCGTGGGCCGAGGTCAAGGCCCTGGGCGCCGAGGTGCTGGTCTGGGCGCGCCACGTGGCCCACGCCCACTTCGGGGCCCAGGTGGCGGACCCGGCGTGACCATCCAAGAAAGGGGCGCGGGAAGATTCCCGCGCCCCTTTCGGTCGTTCAGCCCGGCCGGCTACACCCGGTCCTTCATGCCGCGCCAGATGCCCTTGAGGCCCGCGCCCACCTCGTCGAGGCTCGGCGCGGTGCGGGACTTGAGGAACTTGAGGTCCTGGGGCAGCACGCTGTTGACGGCCTTGGCCGCGGAGTAGCCGACCGTGAGGACCGCGAGCCCGACGGCGTGGGGCTCGCGCGCGAGCACGGTGCCGACCCGCCCCAGGTCGCTGGCGTTGGCGGTGGGGGAGCCCTGCTCGGAGATCGAGGCGGCGGCGAACATGAAGTGCTCGATGTCCCGCAGCTCGTCGGGGGTGAGGTCGCGATCCATGCCGAGCTTCTGGCTGTAGGCGCTCAGCTTGGCCCCGTAGCCCGGCTCCTTGGTCGTGTTGCGCAGGTCGAGCGACTCGAAGTAGGCGTTGTCGAGGTCGCCCCCGTGGTGGGCGATGAGGCGCTCGCTCGCCTCGTCGACGTCGAACGCCTTGCGCGGCGCGGCCTGGGCGGCCTGGGCCCGCGCCACCGCGTCCGAGAGGGACGGGGCCGGCAGGGGGGCGGTTCCCGACAGCTTGAGGCGGTCGGTCCCCTTGGGGGAGGTCGCCGGCTGCGGGGCTTCGAGCGCCGGAGCCGGCTGGGTCGGAGCCTGGGGCCTGAGGGCAGGGATGGCGGATCCCTGGACGCCGTTGATGGGCATTGGAACCTCCAAGGGGGACAGGGCGAGCAAGGAAGCCTTGATCGTCCTATACCCCGTTTTCGCGTCATGGGAACGCCCCCCGGCCATCTCGGCCGGAAGCCGCCGGAAGATATCGCCGCTCGGCGCTCAGACGCCGACGTCGGTGCCGATCTCGCCCAGGGCGTTGTTGAGGATGACCATGCCGCTGATGAGCCCGGTATCGAGGTTGTAGCGCCAGACGCGGCTGCCCACCCCGGTGCAGACCTCGAAGAACAGCTGGCCTCCGAGGAACTTGGCATTGCGCACCGCGGTGTAGGGGCCGTTGAGGCCCAGGTTGGCATAGGGCACCGTGTCGATCAGCCCCGTCTGGCGGTCGAGCAAGAGCAAGCGCTCGCCCTTGGGCCCGCAGACCGTGAAGGCGATGAGCCGAGCGTCAGGGCTGACGGTGACGCGCGCGATGTTGCCGGGGGCCTTGCCGAGCGCGCCCCCGCCCAGCGGCAGGAGCTGGAAGAGGTGCGGGTTCAGGACGTCGTAGAGGTACAGCTTGCCGTTGAGGCTGGCGGTGATCCAGCGCCCGTCGGGGGTGATGTCCACGTCGCACAGGGGGGCGAAGTAGGGCAGATCGGGCCAGAAGTAGTGGTCGGGGCCGAGCTGGACGTCCTTCTCGGCCGCGAGCGCCGTGAGGGTCACGCCAACGGTCGGTGCGAGGAAGCCGGCGGGGCCGAACTGCTGCAGCACCACGTTGCCCCGGACGTCGATGTAGACGAGCAGCCCGGTCTGCGAGATGCGGGGCCTGGCCCCCCAGCACAGGCCGTCCGGCGCGAGCAGGATGCGCTGCTGGGCGATCATGTCGAAGGCGTAGATGCCGCCCGCGAACTCGAAGACGACCCAGCGATCGCCGTAGCACTGGGCCGAGACGGCCTGCCACTGGAACGGGGTGGCCGTGGCGAAGGGCAGGCCCGCGAGCGCCCCGTTCAGGAGGTAGACGTCCTTGGCGGCGTCGTCGTAGACGAAGAGCATGCCGCGGCAGAACGACTGGGCGGTGAAAGCCACGAAGCGACCGCTCTCGAGGGGCAAGGGGGGCTGCGGGCAAGGCTCGCTCACCACCGGGCCCGGGGGCAGCGGAGGCACCGGCACGGGCGCCGCTTGCCCCCCCTGGGGCAGCACGTCCTGCGAGACGGGCGGGAGCGTCGTCGGCCGCGGGGAGGTCGTGGGGGCCTGCGTGCAGCCGACGCTGAGGGCGATCGCCGCGGTGGCGGCGAGCGCGCGGGGGAGCTTTGACATGCGCATGGGGGTCCTGCCTTCCTACGCGAGCCGAAAGACCGGCATGGTGAGGGCTTGAGCGCACCTCTCACCTCGAGCGCGGGCCATGGGGCGGTGGAAGCGGATCCGTTGCAGGCGAGAAGCATCTCGCCGGGCCCTTTGTAACACGCCCTGGCCGAGACGACGTACGTGCGTTTCGCCCAAGTCCGCTCGTGCGAGGCCGCCGGGCGCTCGGGTGCTTGCCGGGGATCGAAGGGGGACGCTGAGCCCGTTCGCGCGGATGGCCCGCCGGCGCCGGCGTGAGGAGGATCACGGGGGCGACCCGGAGGAAGGCTTGATCGGTCATGGGATGCTTGCTACAATGATTTATGAACTTTTGTTAAAAATCTCCCTCTCGATCCGTGCGCACAAGGAGGCTCTCCATGGATTTCAGCAACGTTCCGCGCAGCCCGGCGAGCGAGGCGCCCCCCGAGGTGGTGAACGCCTTTCTCAAGTTCGTCCAGCAGAACCCCAGCATGTTCATGGGAAAGCAGGTCGAGCTCAACGACCTCAAGCAGGCACCGCAGCACATGTACTTCCGCTGTGCCGGCTGTGACGCCCCGGTCCTGAGCGGCATGGAGGAGTGCCCCAGCTGCCGGCGTTCCACCAACCAGACCCTCAAGGCGGGCGACGTCCTCCAGCAGCGCTACCGGATCGAGGAGCGCATGATGAAGACGGGGGGGTTCGGCAACCTCTACACCGTCACCGACATCAAGGAGAAGCGCCCGCTGGCCATGAAGCAGCTGCAGCACCGGCGCCAGGTGAGCGACAAGGATCGCCTCCTCTTCGAGCGCGAGGGGCGCCTGCTCAAGTCCTTCAAGCACCACAGCATCCCCTACTTCTACGAGGCCTTCACGATCGAGGGGGCCATGTACCTGGTGATGGAGCGGATCCAGGGCGTCACCCTCGGCCAGTACATGCGCTTGCACGGCGCCTTCAGCGAGGAGCAGGTCCTCACCCTTCTGCCCCAGATGCTCGAGGTCCTGAGCTACCTGCACCACCTGCGGGTGCCGGTCATTCACCGGGACGTCAAGCCGGGGAACTTCATGTTCACCGAGGATGCGCATGTCTACCTGATCGACTTCGGCGCGGCCACCGACATCCAGCCGCGCACCGATGCGCTGGGCCCTAGCGGCCTGCCCGAGGAGCTGACGGGCGTCTTCACCAAGGGCTTCACCCCGCCCGAGCTCTTCCTCGGCATGAGCCCCATGCCCGCGAGCGACCTCTTCGCCCTCGGGGCGACGGTCCTCTTCCTGCTCACGGCCAGGCACCCCTTCACCCAGTTCGAGCCCATGAGCGGGACCTACCGGCTCGACGAGCTGGGCGTCTCGGCGGGGCTGCGCCCGATCCTCGCCAAGCTCCTGGCCCTCGGCGTCGCCGATCGCTACCAGGATGCCGAGCACGTGCTCGAGGACCTGATGTCGGCGGGCTACATCGTCCCTAACGCCTGACGCGCCGCGACGGCACGCACCAAGGAGGGGCGA
>DATNQI010000043.1 GCA_036704125.1 Pantanalinema sp.
GCCCAGGCCGAAGCGGAAATCGGCGGCGACCTGCGGGCGCAGGCGAAGGCCGTTCGCGACGTCGAGCTGCTCGTCCAGAGCACCGCCGAGCGCTTCGCCGACGAGATCGCCGCCGCGAGCGTGCACGCCGGCCGCCTCGAGGAGGCCCTGCGGGGTTTCGAGGATCGGGTGGGCGCCTACCGCGCGGAGCTGGACGAGCGCCTGGTCGCTCTCGCAGCCGGCCTCCGCGACGACATGGCGGGGGGTGAGGCGCGGACCCGCGAGACCCTCGCCGAGCAGCAGCTCGCCTTCGAGCGCCTCAGGGACGACCTGGACGCCGCCGTCGCGCAGGCCCTGCCGCGCCTGCGCACCGAGATCGAAGCGGTGCGCGGCGAGGTCGCCCGGCGCGTGGACGGCTTCGTCCTTGACCTCACTTCCCGGCTCGAGACGCTCGATTCCCGCCTGATGGAAGCCGCCGAGCAGCGGGTCGCCTCGGGCCTGGACCTGCTCGAGACGACCCTCTTGGAGCTGCGCGCGGAGCTCGCCGCCGCGCAGGAAGGGCACCAGACCGATCTCGAGACCCTGATGACCGAGCTGGCGGCGATCGCCGACGAGGCCATCCCCGCGCTGCGGCGCGACGTTGCGCCCGTCCTCGTCCTGGACGAGCGCGCTGGCGCGCTCGAAGCGCGCCTCGAGGCCTTCGAGCCTCGCATGGCCGCGTATTCCGAGCAGGTGCAGGCGATGCAGGCGGAGGCCGCGGCCCTCGCGGTCCGTCACGAGTCGAGCGACAAGCGTCACGCGGCAATCGAAGCGCGTCTGGGATCCCTCGAAGAGGGGCTCGAGCCCCTGGGTAATCGCCTCGACTCCCTCGCAGAGGGGTTCAAGCCCCTGGGAAATCGCCTCGACTCCCTCGAAGAGGGGCTCGAGCCCCTGGGAAATCGCCTCGACTCCCTCGAAGAGGGGCTCAGGCAGGTCGATGAGCGCTGGGACAGCGCCCAGGGGCACCTGGACTCGCTCATCAAGGAGGCCGACGCCGGCCTGCGGGGCCTCGGCGACGAGCTGAAGCGCGAGCAGGGCGCCATCGACAAGCGCCTCCAGGAGACCGAAGGGCGCTTTCTCGGGAAGATCGAGGACCTCGCCGCCCGCACCGGGGCGGTCGAGGCGCTCGCCAATCAGCGCTTCGAGCAGGCGCAGCGGGCGATCGACGGCGTGGAAGCGAAAATCGAGCAGAGCCTGCGGAGCCAAGCGGACAGCCAGCGCCTGAGCGGCGAGCTGGGGGGGATCAAGGGCCGGCTGGAGGGCCTCGCGCTCGCGCACGGCCGCCAGCAAGAAGCCTTGAACGCCGCGCTCTCCCAGCTCACCAAGCTGCATCAGGACGTCGGCGCCGAGCGCCAGGACCCGGCGCTCGTGGGCAAAGTCGACGACCTGACGGGGCTGGTCCAGCAACTCGCCGAGCAGAGCCGCATGCTGGCGCAGGCCCTCGACGCCAACACCGCAGCGGCCACGCGAACCGAGACCTGGATCCAGGAGGAGCTCGGCAGCTTGCAATCCACTCAGGGCCAGGCACTCGCCGCCCTCGAGCAAGAGAACGCGGCCCTGAAGGCGAGCCTCGAGGCCATGCGCGAGACCCAGGATGCCCTCTCGCACCGCATGCACATGGTGGTTCAGGTGCTGAGCAAGCTCTCCAAGTAGGCCGGGATCGCAAGAATCCCCCCTCCGGGCCCGGAGGGGGGATTCTTGCGATCGATTGCTTGAATTATCTTAATCAACTAAAATTAAGCAACCTTCTAATTGCCGCTGAAAAGGAGCCGCCATGAAGAACCGTCGCAGATGGCTTGCAGGAAGCCTGCTTGGGATCGCCGGGGCCGTCACCTGCCTGTCCGGCATCGCCCTGGCCCAGGAGGTCCCCTCCAGCTACAGCCCGGTGGTCATCAAGGAAAAGTTCGAGTCCGTCATGAAGCGCATGCAGGCGGACAAGACCAAGGTCATGAACCGCCAGGCGGACCTGCTGCGCAGCCGCTACGACCTGGCCAACCGCCCCGCCAAGGGGGTCACCATGTCGCGCGGCAAGGCGATCCAGGAAGGGGTGCGCGTCAAGCTGCCCACCGGCGTCAACTGGGAGCAGCTCGCCTCCTTGAGCCCCGATCAGGTCCGCGACCGCGACCTGTTCCCGGCGGGCTTCATGCCCCTGCCCCACCCCAACCACCCGGAAGGGGGCATGGTCTTCCCCAAGTTCCACATCGACGAGATCAAGAAGCAGACCGGGCGTGACCTGACGCGCTTCGACCTGGAGTTCGACCTCCCCGACCAGTTCCTGCCCGAGTTCCCCGCGGCCATCTACCTGACGACGCGCCCGGACCTCGGCGACGTCTCCAAGGGCAAGGTCGTCACCACCCAGAACTACTACGAGCTGTTCAACGGGGTCCTCAACCCCAAGCAGCTCGAGGGGCTGCGCCTGCTCGTCACGCCCTTCCCTCAGCAGCAGTTCAACCTGACCGAGGACCGCCGCTCCGCGCAGCCGAGCATGGGCGTCAGCTGCTTCGAGTGCCACGTGAACGGCCACACCAACGGAGCGGCCCACCTGGTGGGTGACATCCGCCCGCAGGAGTTCCGCCACCGCATCGAGACCCCCACGCTCCGGGGCGTCAACATCCAGCGCCTCTTCGGCTCCCAGCGGGCGCTCAAGACCATCGAGGACTTCACCGAGTTCGAGCAGCGCGCCGCCTACTTCGACGGCGACCCGGTGATCGCCACCAAGAAGGGGATCAACATCCTCGATCGCGGCCACCAGGTGCACGACATGGCCGAGTTCCAGGAGATCCTGGACTTCCCGCCGGCCCCCAGGCTCCGCTTCGACGGCAAGCTGGACCCGGCCAAGGCGAGCGAGTCGGAGCTACGAGGCCAGGCGGTCTTCTTCGGCAAGGGGCAGTGTGCCACCTGCCATGCGGCTCCCTACTACACCGACAACCTCATGCACAACCTGAAGGCCGAGCGCTTCTACAAGCCGCAGCTGATCAACGGCATGATGGCCTCGGCCGACGGGCCCATCAAGACCTTCCCGCTGCGCGGCATCAAGGACTCCCCGCCCTACATGCACGACGGCAGGCTGCTGACCCTCGAGGACACGGTCGAGTTCTTCAACATCGTGCTGGAGACCAAGCTCACCGCCGCCGAGAAGAAGGACCTCACGGCCTTCATGCGCGCCCTATAATCTCGAAGAGAATCCCCCCGAAGCAGTCTTCGGGGGGATTCTGGCGTTCAGGGCGATTCGGGCTCGGCCTCGCCCTCGGGTCGCTCGCGCGGCGGCCGCTTGCCGAAGTACTGGTACAGGTCGCAGCGGATGTTGCCGTTGTAGAGCTTGCGCTTCTTGTGGGCGACCCGGTCGAAGAGGCGCTCGAAACCCACGTGTGGGGTCAGGACGTAGATGCCCCAGGTGTCCAGGGGCGCGAAGACCTTGCCCATCTCGCGGTAGAGCTGATCGACCTCGGGCTTGTCCCCCAGGCGCTCGCCGTAGGGCGGGTTGGTGATGATGGTGCCGTACTTCTTCTTGGTCTGGAAGTCCTTGAGCGCCTTCTTCTCGAAGAAGATGTCCTGCTCGAGGCCGGCCTCCCTGGCGTGGTAGCGCGCCGTGCTGAGCACCTCGGCGCTGATGTCCGAGCCGTAGATGCCCCGGATCTCCACGTCCCGGCGCACCAGGTCCCGGGCCTCCTGCTGGGCATCTTGCCAGACCGAGCGCGGGACGACCCGCCAGTCCGACGCGTCGAAGTCGCGGTTCAGGCCGGGGGCCATGTTGCGCGCCATGAGGCCCGCCTCGATGGGGATGGTGCCCGAGCCGCAGAACGGGTCGATGAAGTAGCGATCGGGGTGCCAGCGGCTGAGCGTCACCAGGGCCGCGGCCATGGTCTCCTTGAGCGGAGCGGGGGCCGTGAGCTTGCGGTAGCCGCGCTTGTGCAGCCCGATGCCCGTGGTGTCGAGGGTGAGGGTGGCCACGTCCTTGTGAAGGGCCACCAGGATGCGGTAGCGCGCCCCGGTCTCGGCGAATTGCTCGCGCTTGTAGCGGCGCTTCATGGCCTCGACGATGGCCTTCTTGACCACCCCCTGGCAGGCGGGAACGCTCGAGAGCTGGCTCTGGATGCTCTTGCCCTCGACGGGGAACATGGCGTCCTCGGGCATGAACTCCTCCCAGGGCAGGGCCTTGGTCTGGTCGAACAGCTCGTCGAAGGTGCGCGCCGGGAACTCGCCCAGCTTGATCAGGACCCGCTCGGCGGTCCGCAGCCAGGTGTTGGCGCGGGCGACGCCCGTCCAGTCGGCCTGGAACGTGGCCTTGCCGTTCTCGACTTTGACGTCTTCGTAGCCGAGGGCTCTGAGTTCGTGGGCGGCGAGAGATTCGAGGCCGAAGGCCGTGGTCGCCACAAGGGTCAGGTCGTTTTTCATCCCACTATGGTAGCATTGAACCACCATGAACAAGCAAAAAGGTCTCTTCATCGCCGTCGAGGGCATCGACGGGATGGGCAAATCCACCCAGCTCGCCCAGCTCGAGCAGTTCCTCGCGGCCCGGGGCTTCGACGTCAAGCGGACCCGCGAGCCGACCGACAGCGTCTACGGCCGCGAGATCCGGCGCATCGCCCAGGAGGGCCGCGACGGCATCTCACCTGACGAGGAGGTGAATCTCTTCCTCAAGGACCGAGAGCTGGACGTGCGCGAGAACATCCTGCCCGCCCTCGAGGCCGGGGAGGTGGTCCTGGTGGATCGCTACTATTACTCGAACATGGCCTACCAGGGCGCGCTCGGGATCGACCCCGAGCGGATCCGCGCGCTCAATGCCCACTTCCCGAAGCCCGACCTGGTGATCATGCTCGACGCATCGCCCGCCACCGGCATCGGCCGCATCCGCGGCGGCCGCGGCGAGACGAACAACCAGGGCTACGAGCAGGAGGACTTCCTGGCGAAGGTACGGGCGATCTTCGCGGCCATGCCCGACGACAACATCGTGCGCATCGATGCGAGCCGGGACCTGGAGGCGGTCACGGGCGAGGTGCGCGCGCATGTCCTCGCCCGCCTCTCCCCGCCCCCCGGTGGGGCGGGGTTGGGGGTGGGGGGATCTCATCGCTCCGAGTCCCCCGCAAGAGAGCGCGAATCATGACCCTCGACGACGCCGAGGTGATCCTCCACCTTCACATCCGGATCAGGCAGGAGCACCACGCGGCCTTCGCCGCCTACGTCCAGGATGCGTTCCCAGTGTTCGAGGCGAGCGGCGCCTGCAAAGGAGCCGTCTACGTCTCCGCGACGGATCCCGAGGTGTTCGACGAGGTTTTCTACTACCGGGACGAGGCGGCTTATCGGGCGGGCGAAGCCGCCCTCACCTCGGATCCGGCGCAGGCCGCCCTGCTGAAGCGGTGGCGCGAGCTTCTCGAAGGCCCGCCCCGCGTCGAGGTCTTCCGCCGTAGCCCGCTCGACGCGTCGCGGGGGCGCACCGGCGACATCTGACTCCCTGTGCAAGCTGCGACAAGTGATGCTCCCAGGTCCTGGGAGCGCCGGCGTCCTCGCCGGCTCCCAGACGTGAACCTCCGGGGGCGCGAGAACTGACCCCAAGCCAGACCCAGGCCTATGGCCGTGGAAACAGGCAAGAGGAGCAAGTCCCCGCCACCCAGCTCTTCAGAGCTCATCCCCGGGAAACCTTTCCAAATCATCGCGCCTCTCATGTCATAATGACTCCCAGTCGAAATCATTAACCAGGAGTCGACATCCCCTCGCCTTTCGGGCGGGTTCAGGGCATGCGATGACATTCAAGCGCATCCCCGATCGATTTCAGAGTTCGCCGTGGCGGTCACGGGGTTACCTGCCACACTTTGAAAGCGGTACGGCACCACAATCGCTGACCGTTCGCCTGGCGGGATCCTTGCCAGCCTCTGTCTTGACTCAACTCGAACGGGAACTTGCTGACATGCCCCAAGGCCAGGCCGATGCAGAACGGCGAAAGCGCATCGAGGAATGGTTGGATCGGGGGAATGGCAAGGCTTACGCAAAAAGCGAGGCACCGACGGGGGCCGGCCAGAGGCCGGCGCTCCCAGGAAGCCGCCCTGCACCCGGGAGGCTGTGCTCTACGACTTGCCGCCTTGTTTCTCCAGGAACTGCTCGCGGTAGAGCTTGGCGTAAAGCCCGCCCTTCGCGAGCAGCTCCGCGTGCCTTCCCCGCTCGACGACCCGGCCCTGATCGATCACCAGGATCTGGTCCGCGTGCAGGATGGTCGAGAGGCGGTGCGCGATCGCGACCGTCGTGCGCCCCTGCATCAGGGGGGTGAGCGCGGCCTGGATCAGGGCCTCCGAGTGGGAGTCGAGGGCCGAGGTGGCCTCGTCCAGGATCAGCAAGCGCGGCGACTTGAGGATCACCCGCGCGAGGGCCAGGCGCTGCTTCTCGCCGCCCGACAGGCGATAGCCCCGCTCGCCCACCAGCGTGTCGTAGCCCTCGGGGAGGCGCGCTATCATCTCGTGGATGTTGGCCGAGCGGCAGGCCTCGACCAGCTCCTCGTCGGTGGCGTCGGGCTTGGCGTAGCGCAGGTTGTCCTTGATGCTGGTATGGAAGAGGAAGGGCTCCTGGGTCACCACCCCGATCTGGGCCTCCAGGCTCTCGAGGGTGATGTCCCGCAGGTCCGTGCCGTCCAGCAGCACCCGCCCCTCGGTCGGGTCGTAGAAGCGCGGGATCAAGTAGCTGATCGTGGACTTTCCCGCCCCCGAGGGCCCCACCAGCGCCACCAGCTCGCCTGGCTTCGCCTCGAACGAGACGCCCTCGAGCAGGGGCCGATCCGGCCGGTACTTGAAGCCCACTTGCTCGAAGGCGAGGCGCCCCTCGCTCGAAGCGATCGCCCTGGCGCCCGGCCGGTCCTGGACGCTCGGCACCAGGTCCAGGACCGCGAACAGGCGCTCGAAGACAGCCAGCGCCGACATGACCTCGACGTGCACGTTCGCGAGCGCCGAGACCGGACCGTAGAGCCGGCCCAGGTAGGCGACGAACGCCACGATGGTCCCCACCGTCAGCGTCCCCTCCACGATCAGGTGCGCGCCGTACCAGTAGATGATGGCGGGGCCCAGGGCCGAGAAGAGGCCGAGCGTCAGGGTGAACCAGCGCCAGATGAGCGATCGCCTGATCTGGATGTCGCGCAGGCTCCGGCTGAGGCCGGCGTAGGCGTCGCGCTCGCGCGCGCGGTTCCCGAACACCCGCCGCATCAAGAAGCCGTTGATGCTCATGGCGTCCTGCACGTAGGAGGTGAGGTCGGCCTTCCTCTCCTGCGAGCGGGTGACGATCCCCTGGCGGATGCGGCCCACCCAGCGCGCCGGCAGGATGAAGAGGGGCAGGATGGCGATCGCAAGCAGGGAAAGGCGCCAGTTAAGGGTGAACACCACCACCAGGGTCGACAGGACGATGAACAGGTTGTTGGAGATGGCCACGACCGTGTCGGAGAAGACATCCTGCAGGTCGTTGACGTCGTTGTTGAGGCGGCTGGTGATCTCGCCCGGGCGCGTCGCCGTGAAGTAGGCCATGGTCTGCTGCTGCAGGCGCGAGAACAGGGAAAGCCGCAGATCGAGCATGATGCCCTGGCTGATCTTCTCGTCGAGGAAGGTCTCGAGCACCCCCAAGAGGCCCGCGGCCAAAGGCGAAAGGATCATCCCGAGCGCGAGCCAGTTGACCAGGACCAGGTTACCGTGCGGCAGGGCGTCGTCGATCAGGGTGCGCAGCAGGAGCGGGGGGATCAAACCCAGCAGCGCCGAGACGGCCACCACCCCGAGGGTGACCGCCACGAGGCCCCGGTAGGGCTTGAAGTAGCGCGCGATCCGAAGCAGGTGCTCCCAGGAAAGTGTCGCCCGCTCGGTTTCGGCCCCGATCCGCCAGGCCCCGTGGAACCCGCCTCCTCCTGTCACGCCGTGCCCTTTCTTCTTCCGCCGCCCGGCGGGTATGATGGGGGTGGCCGCTCGCGGCAGTCACCATCCCCTCGGAACTGGAACCACGCCCATGATCATCGGAATCCTCGGAGCCCTCATCATCGCCGGCCTGATCGGGCTGGGGCTGGTCGCCATGCGCGACCCCGAAGGGGGGCTGGTCGCCCAGGACCTCCCGGCCCTGATCGTCCCGAAGGAGGCGCTGCTGGACCCGAATCAGGCCCGGGTCTTCGCGTTGCTCGAGGGGATCGCCGGCCGGGAGAACCTCGCCATCTTCCCCAGGGCCCGCCTCGAGACCGCCTTCGACCCCGGGCGGCTGACTCACACCGGCTGGCACCGCATGCGCCAGGCCCCGGTGGACTTCCTGCTGGCGCACCGCGACACCCTCGCCCCGGCGGGCCTGATCCTCCTCGAGGGCGGCGAAAAGGCCACCTACCTCGAGGAGGAGAACCGCCAAATGAAAGAGAGCGCGATCGCCGAATCCGGCGTCCCGCTCTTGAAGGTCTCGATCTCCCCCGACAAGCCCCTCGACGTCGCCGCCGAGGAAGTGCTCGCCTGGGTGAGGGATGTGGTGCGCTACTCCGAGGGAAGCAGGACCCAGGTCGACTTGTTGTAGTCGAAGAAGACCATGGATCGGCGGATCTTGTTGCCAAGCTCCTCGTAGGGCACGTAGGGCTCGGCGGAGCTGACCTCGTTGGTCTGGAGGTTGGTGCCGACGCAGTACTTGACGCCCTCGAGCTCGAACAGGGTCATGCACAGCGTGCGCTTCTCGCCCTCGACGTACCAGAGCTTGTTGTCCGCCACCTCGTAGCGCACGTTCGGGTTATCGGCCGCGAGCTCGGCGGTCCAGGCCTGGGCGAGCGAATCGTCCCAAGAGAACACGTCATGGCCGCAGTAGCGGTCCTGATCGAGCAGCTTGGTCACGACGAAAACGCGGGCCTGCCCCTCGGCGTCGGTCTCCTTGACCAGCATCCCGGGCTGTAGCTCTTTGCTCTTCAACTTCAAATGGCCTCCTTGAACAGGTGATTTTGCGGGTAGGGCAACTGGTGAGTGAGAGGGGGTGCGGGCGAATGCGACCAGGTATCGGCGACGATTGGAGTTCATCTCAGCAGGATTCTAGCCAAGATTCTAACCATGTTCAGCAGCCGCACCACCTCGGTTTGGACGAAAAAGATCGGCGAGCGCGGTCGTTCGAAAAATGGGGCGCGCCCGGGTGAGCCCTTACCAGCGATGGGGAATGGCGTCACTAAACCATTATAGGGGATCGAGGGCCCAACTTGCGACCTTTGTGGGGCGCGCGCGCGTAAAGATTAACGAATCGTTTGCCGCCGGCCGGCCTGCAGCGGTAGAATATCGAACCGCGCGGGGGATCGCCCCCGCGCCAACCTACGAATCCCGTTCGGAAAGGACCTTGGCCGATGACAGCGCCCCAAACCTCCCTCGAGCGCCCCGCCGTCTTCACCCCCGACTTCGTGCGAAAGGCCTACGCCCGCCTCGAGCAGGAGCTCGAGGGACTGTCGGGCGACGCCCAGTGGGAGGCCTTCTACCTGCGCTGGAACGCGCTGAAGTGCTTGATCTCCGGGGAGCACGCGCGCCGCGTCTACACCGAGGCCCAGGACGTCTCGAACCAGGCCGCCGAGGAGGCCAGCCGGGTCATGCGCGAGGAGGTCGTCCCCGTCAGCGAGGAGCACGACGCCCGGATCCGCGAGGCCGTGCTCGCCTCCGCCTCGCGCGCGGCGCTCGAGGCGCGCTTCGGCACCCTGCTCTTCTCCCAGTTCCAGATCGAGCAGGAGGCCTTCTGCGCCCCCAACATCCCGCTCAACGTCGAGGCGAGCGATCTTGCCACCCGCTACGAGCGCGCCCTGGGCACCGCCGAGATCGAGGTGGACGGAGAGACGCTGACCCTGAGCCGCGCGGGCGCCCTCTTGACCCATCCGGAGGAGACCAAGCGAAAGGCCGCCTGGGAGGCCATCTCCGACTGGACCTTCGCCCACGGCGCCGAGTTCCACGGCATCTACTCGGGTCTGGTTCGCCTGCGCCAGGCCATGGCGACGAACCTGGGCGAGGCCGACTTCATCCCGGTCGGCTACCGCAAGATGCGCCGCCTCGACTACGGCCCCCAGGAGGTCGCGACCTTCCGCGAAGGGATCAAGCGGCACATCGTGCCCCTGCTCGCGAAGCTGCGCGCCAAGCAGGCCGCATGGCTCGGGGTTCCGAGCGTCAAGCCGTGGAACATGAGCTTCTTCCCCGGCCTCTCGCTGCCGCCGGGGGTCGCGCCCATCGGCGAGCAGATGGCGCGCGCCGAGGCGCTGTTCGACCGGCTGCACCCCAAGCTCGGCGGCCACTTCCGCCACATGGCCAAAGAGGGCCTGATCGACCTCGAGAACCGTCCCGGCAAGCGCCCGGGCGCCTTCTGCACCTCCTTCGACGACACCGACCAGGTCGTCATCTTCTGCAACAGCACCGGCAACGAGGACGACGTCAGCACCCTCACCCACGAGATGGGCCACGCCTTCCAGGGCTGGGAGAGCCGCTGGATCGTGCCGCTCGAGCTGCGCTGGCCGAGCATGGAGGCCTGCGAGATCCACTCCATGGGCATGGAGTTCCTGGCCCTGCACGAGCTGGACGCCTTCTTCTCGCCCGAGGACGCCCGCAAGTTCCGCAAGCTCAAGCTGATCGACACCCTCACCATGCTGCCCTACATCGCGGTGGTCGACGCCTTCCAGCACTGGGTCTACGCCCACCCCGAGCATTCCCTCGAGGCGCGCGACGCCGAGTGGGATCGCCTGTGGGACGAGTACCTGCCCGGCGTGGACTTCTCGGGCCTCGAGGCCCACAAGGCGGTGCGCTGGAAGCGCCAGGCCCACATCTTCGCCGATCCTTTCTACTACATCGACTACGCCATCGCCGAGTCGGCCGCCCTCCAGCTCTGGCGCATGGCCGAGAAAGACCGCAAGGCCGCCATGGCGACCTACATGGAGCTGTGCCGGATCGGCGGCAGCCAGTCGCTGCTCGACATCTTCTCCTCGGCGGGCCTCGTCTCGCCCTTCGATCCCGAGGTGTTCGCCCCCTCGGTCGAGGCGATCGCGGCCGAACTGGAGCTGTAGCGTACCCGGATGAGCGACGCGCACGATCCCGACCAGAAGCTCGACTGGCTCGCCCATACCCCTCTGGGCGAGCTGGAGGGGGCCATCGCCCGGCGCCTGGCGGCGGCCTTCGAGGCCGGCCGCATGGAGGGGCACGACGCCGGCAGCCGGGTGGCCGCCGACAAGGTGAGGGCCGCCTTCCAGGAAGGGGAGGCCGCCGCCTCGGCGCGGCTCACTGCCGAGCTCGAGCGCAAGCGCGAGAACTGGGAGGCCGAGGCCGCCTCGCGCGCCGCCTCCGAGCTCGAGCGCGCGCGCACCGCGTGGGAGGCCGCCGTCACGGCGCGCCTGAGCTCGGACTTCGAGAAGAAGCTTCTCGAGCGCGAGGCCTCGCGCGCCGAGGCGACCCTGAAAGAGGCCGAGGAGCGGGGCCTGGCCTTCGAGCGGCTGATGCGCGAGCGCGAGCGCGCCATCGAGGCGCGGATGCATGCCAAGCTCGACGAGGAGCGGCGCAGGTTTCCCCTGGACGGATGGCAGCCGGGGCCGCGGCGATCGCTCGGCATCGAGGGCTCGCGCAGCTGGGCGCTCGGCGTGATGCACCTGAGCGACGAGGCCACTTCCGACGAGATCCGCCAGCGCTTCCGCAAGCTCTCCCTTCTCATGCACCCCGATCGCCAGCCCGGCCTCGACGACGCCTACATCAAAAATCTCCAGCGCGCTCGCGATATTTTGGGCGGCTAAGGCGCGCCACGACGCGATCCGGATAAATCACTGTCGCCAAAAACATCTCATTGCCTGTATTATGCCGATCGCACCCGGCGCAAAGCGCCAAAACACGACCATTTCCCCAACCCCACGGGGACCATGGTCTCTTCCTTTCCGCGCCGACGCCGCTCACCATGAGCAACGGTTCGCATGAGCGCGGCAGGACAGCGCGATCGCCTTCTCGAAGGAGCGTTTCGATGAGACTGAGCATCAAGACCAAGTTACTCGCCAACACCACCGCCGTCCTCCTCTTGATGGGGATCGTGGGGGGAATCGGCCTCCTGGGCATGAACAACGCCCAGCAAGAGGCCAAGAAGCTCTACCAGGTCGAAATGAAGGGTCTCACCCACCTCTCCAAGATCCAGTTCGACCTGGCGATGCTCCGGTACGCGGCCGCGGTGATCGTCAGCCAGGAGCGCCGCGAGGACATGCAGGCGAGCGTCGACATGGGCCACGCGCGAGAGACCGAGATCCTCGCCCAGCTCTCGGAGTACCAGAAGCTCCCGCTCGACCAGGACCTCAAGAGCAACCTCGAGACCCTGGAGAGCGAGGTCAGGGCCTACCTCCCCGCCAAGGAGCGCACCTTCGAGCTGGCCCTCGCCGGGGACCCGGTCATGGCCCGGCACAACATGACCAGCAACGCCAAGCGAAAGTTCGAGACGGCCATCGCGGCCCTCAACGAGACCTCGAAGCTCGCCACCGAGCGGGCCAAGCAGCGCTCCGAGAGCGTGGACCGGGCCGCCGCCCTCTCCCGCAACCTGAGCATGGGCGTGTTGCTCGCCGCGATCCTGATCGGCCTCGGGCTGGGGCTGTACGTGGCCCAGCTCCTCGCCGGCGGCATCGAGACGATCGCCCGGGCGGTCCGCGGCATCGCCGCGGGCGACCTGGACCAGCGCGTCGAGGTGCGCTCGAACGACGAGCTCGGCCAGATGGCCCGCGACTTCCAGGGGATGGTCGGCTACCTTAAGGAGGTGGCGGGGATCGCCGAGGCCATGAGCCGCGGCGACCTGAGCCGGAGCCTCAAGCCCAAGGGCGATCGCGACCAGTTCGGCAACGCCATCGCCTCGATGATCGAGAGCCTGCGCGCCATCGCCGGCCGGATCCAGACCAGCGCCGAGCAGGTGGGTGAAAAGGCCGAGCAGATCCGCTCCTCGAGCGTCCGGCTGGGTCAGACGACCTCGGTGCAGGCCTCGAGCGCCGAGGAGACGTCGGCCGCGATGGAGCAGATGGCCGCCAACATCCAGTCGGTCGACCACAGCGCCCAGACCCTGGGCGGCAAGGTCAACCAGCTGCGGGGCCAGTCCGAGGAGCTGGCGGCCGCCGTCACCCAGACCTCGAGCGCCATCGCCGAGCTCGCCGCCAGCATCCAGCAGGCCTCGGGCAACGTCGCCCACGCCAACCAGGTGGCCACCGAGGCCGCCGGCGCCGCGAACGAGGGCGAAGGGGCGGTCGCGCGGACCGCTGAGGGGATGGGCGAGATCGCCCGCACCATGGACGGCATCCAGACGACCATCCGGGTCCTCGACGAGCGCTCCGGCCAGATCGGCGCCATCGTCGAGGTGATCGACGACATCGCCGAGCAGACCAACCTTCTGGCGCTCAACGCCGCCATCGAGGCGGCGCGCGCCGGGGACGCCGGTCGCGGCTTCGCGGTGGTCGCCGACGAGGTGCGCAAGCTCGCCGAGCGCTCCGCCAAGGCCACCCGCGAGATCGGCGAGCTGATCAAGGGCATCCAGCACGAGACCTCGCAGGCCGTCGACGTCACCCGCGAGGGGGCGCACAAGGTCGAGCAGGGCGTGCAGCTCGCGAACAACACCGGCGAGGCCCTCGCCCGGATCAAGCAGGCAGCGACGCGCGTCAGCGACCTGCTCTCCGAGGTCACGGTGGCCACGAGCGAGCAAGCGCGCGCCTCGAGCCAGATCGTCACCGCCTCCGAGCGCATGGCCGACGTCAACCAGCAGGTGACCGGCGCGGTGGTCGAGATGAACGACCTCACCCGCACCGTCTCCTACGCCACCACCGAGCAGCGCCAGGGCGCCGACCAGGTCGTGATCGCGGTCGAGAGCCTCAGCAAGAGCGCCCAGGACGCCGCCGGCGCGACCGAGCAGGTCTCCCGGGCGGCCGACGAGCTCAACGCGCAGGCCGCGGCCCTGCGAGAGGCCATCGGCTTCTTCCAGCTCGGCGCGACGGTGAGCGTGGCCATCGAGCAGACCCCGAGGCCCCTCGCCATCCCGGCGCGCCTCTAAGCCCCCTGGCGACGATCGAGGCCGGCCCGGTTTCTGACCGGGCCGGCCTCGATCTTTGTCCAACATGGCCAAATACCTCCGTGAGGGGCGCACAGCGGCTACCCTCGCTTCCCCGCTCATGATGGGGGGCACGACCCGGCGGCGCCGTCATGCCACGAGGGGAGGTAGCGTCATGCAGCTCACGATCGTCGTTCACTCCGACCGTCCCGCCTTCAAGGCCATGCCCCTTATCCAGCGCCTCTACTCCCAGAGCGTCCGCGACATCGACGTGGTGCTCGCGACCACCTCGGCTCCGATGGACCTGGCGGCCGCCCAGGCCGAGTACCCCGTCGAGCTGCTCGAGTTCCCCACGGGCAGCAACGCGAGCGCCATGCTCAACGTGGCCTTCGCCCGCGCCCAGACCGAGCTGATCGTGACCCTGGACGGCTCCTGGATGCCCCGCGACGACCGGTGGCTGCTCGCGCTCACCCGGCACTTCAGCTCCCGGGCGAAGGTGGCGGCGGTCTCGGGGTGCGACTTCGACCCCGCGCGCACCTCGCTCCGGACGCCCTGGTACGCCCAGGACCTGCTCGACTTCCTGGCGGCACCCGACTACGGCCTCAACTTCGCCAACGCGGCCTTTGCCCGCGACGCGTGGCGAGCGCGGGCCTTCGAGACCTCCGACGCCGTCAGCGCCGACAAGCGCTGGGCCTACGGCGCCCTGAAGGACGGCCACGCGGTGGTGATGGACTACGACGCCCGCTGCCACCAGGGCGAAGCGCCGAGCGACGAGGCGCAGTTCCGCCGGTACTGGGCGCTCAACCTCTCCTTCGGCAACTTCATCCAGGCGCGCGAGGACCTGCGCGGGCTCTGGCAGCAGGCGCTCTCCGATTGCTGGCAGTACCGCTCCGTGGCCCCCCTGAGGCGCCTCTACCGCATGGAGCAGCTCATCCGGCAGCAGCGCTACTGGCGGCCCGAGGCCACCCAGGCCATGCTCGCCCGTGAGCACTTCGCCCGCGGAGGCAAGTGGGCGGTCTAGACTCGTGAGCGGGCGTTGTCTCCTCTCGGGACGGGCGCTAGAGTCGCGGCGGGGGAAAGCCTTCCCCGCCGCGAGCCCCTGCTCAGGAGGAGGAGAGATGACCGAGAAGAAACGTCCGGCCACCGCCAAGCAACCCACCGAGAAGGCGGCGATGACCGTCCGCGAGGCCGGCCGCAAGGGCGGCCAGAAGACCGCCGAGAGCCACGGCCACGAGTTCTACGCCGAGATCGGCCAGAAGGGGGGCCAGAAGACCGCCGAGACCCACGGCCCCGAGTTCTACGCCGAGATCGGCCACAAGGGCGGCCAGA
>DATNQI010000044.1 GCA_036704125.1 Pantanalinema sp.
GCGCCGGCGGTGACGATCGAGTTCTCGGACAGCCCCGACGGCGTGAACGCCTGGAGCCCCTGGACGAGCAAGGTGACGGATCTGCGCGCCCGGTACTTCCGGTGGCGGATCACCCCGCCTGCCCAGACCACTTACTCCGGGCCGATCGTGACCCGGGTGCGGGTGGAATTCCAGCGCTAGCGCTAGGTTTCAGCCTAGCTGGGGTATAACGGAACACAACACGCCCAGGCGGACCCCGACACCAGGGGGTTCGCCTGGGGCCTTGATACCGGAGGAGCTCGGATGCGGCTCGCACGTTTAGCCATGGTGATGCTCGCGCTCGTCGGGGCGGTGGGTTGCGTCCCGAACGGAGCGCCCGGCACCTCGGGGGAGACGCCCCCCGGAGATGCAACGGGAGGCGAGGTGGGCGCGCCCGTGCTGCTGCGCCTGAGTCGCTCTGCATTCCTGCCGAACGAGCGAATCACCCTCTACGGCCAGAATTTCGCCTCCGATCCCGCGCAGAATCAGATCAACTTCGAGGGGGCGAGCGCTTCCGCCGAGATCGCGACGACCGAGAACCTCGTCGTCAGGGTCCCGGCCGGGGTCCGCTCCGGGGCGCTCCAGGTCGCGGTGCGCGGTCAGCGCACCGGGGTGATGTCCTACGTGGTCGATCCGCCCGAGGTCGCGACCATCAGCGCTTCGGCCGCCATGCCTGGCAAGTCCCTCACGATCGTGGGGCGGCGCTTCTCCCCGGTGCTCTCCGAGAACCTGGTCTCGTTCAACGGGACGCTGGTGAGCCCCGTCTCGGGGGGCAATGGCATTCTCAGGGTCATGGTCGAGGGCACGAGCGGCCCGCTCACGGTCCGCACCGACGCGGGCAGCAGCGATCCGCTCGATTTCGTGGTCATCCCGTCGCTCGACGGCAGCTTCGATCCCTCGTAGCAGGAAAGGAACAGACATGGATTTTCGTCGCGCGACACGCGGATGGCTGCTACTCGCCTGCACGATCCTCCCCCTGCTCGCCTGCGCCTCCGAGGATGACGGCCTGGTTGGCGTGGGGGGGAATACCGGCCAGACGCCGACTCCGACGCCGACCGCCGGCGGGGACGACCCCTTGCCGGCTGCCACCTTCAAGCCTCTCCCGACGCCGACTCCCACGCCGCTGCCGAGCGGCTTCGACAACAGCGGGACCCGCCCCGGCGCCGCTGCGGCCTATCGTCCCAGGGCCATCGGAATCGACCCGACCGGCTCCATTTATCTGGCCTCGGACCCCAACTCGGGCCCCCCCTATCGCCTGACGGTGATGGACGCCTTCACGACCGTGAAGGCCACCGCATCGCTCGGGGTGTTGCCCGAGCGCTTCGCCTTCGTAAACGGGGCCTACTACTTCGTGGGAGGCAACAAGCTCGTGACGATGACCACGGGCCACGCCGTCGCCTCCACCGAGACCATCACCGACGGGGATCCGTACTACCTCGGCCTGGCCTCCTCGCGCACCGGCAAGTGGGCGCTGGCCTACGGACCCACGGTCCGCGTCACCCATCAGGACGAGGCCGGCACGCCGGTCGAGACCTTCACCTTCCCCGGCGGCCTCAGGCCCCGGCGCATCGCCTTCGATTACTACGCGGGCGTGTGGGGCATTGCGGACACCACGCTCGCCAAGTTCGAGCGCGGGGCTCAGCCCAAGTCCTTCAGCGTGGCCGGGGTGGGAGACCTGATGGATCTGGCCGTGGACAGGGGGAGCACCGCCGATCGGTTCTGGGTGCTCGGGACGACGGGGATCGCGAAGTACAACCGCAACGGCGATCGCCTCGCCGGCCCCTTCTCGGCCTCGGGCAGCCGCATCTTCCTGGATGCCATGGGCCGACCCATCGTGGTGAGCGACGCCGACGGCAAGATCACCCGTTACAAGGTCGACGGCACGCCCGAGACGCCGATCAGCCTGAACGGGGGCTTCGAGGGAGCCGCGATGGACATCCAGGGGGATCTCTGGGTCTCGAGCCGCACCCTGGACAAGATCGCCCACACCCGGTTCGAGTAGCCGAAGTAGAGGGAGAACGCGCCGCCAGGCCTTTCGCCCGGCGCCGTTTTCGGGGATACTAAGGGGGTTTGCTCGCTCTCGACACGGCGGTTTTCCCCTTGCCCGAACGCTACGACCCCGAAAAAGCCGACCTCATGCTCCGCGCGCACCCGCTGCGGCTCTTGCGCCGCCTGTGGCTGCTGGTCCGCATTTGCGTCTCCTTCGCCTTCGTGGCCTGGCTCAATCGCCAGCCTTGGGCCTCGCGGGATCCCGAGCAGGTCAAAGAGCGCGAGCGCCGCGCCGCCGTGCGCTTCCGCGAGGTCTTGATCCAGCTGGGGCCCACCTTCATCAAGATAGGCCAGCTGCTCGCCACCCGGCCCGACATCCTGCCTCTGACCTACACCAAGGAGCTCGCCGCCCTCCAGGACCGGGTGCCCCCCTTCGAGACCAGCGTCGCCCTCTCGATCATCCGAGAGGAGCTTGGCAAGGACGCCCACTCGATCTTCGCCGCCTTCGACGAGGCGCCGCTCTCGGCGGCCTCCATCGGCCAGGTCTACCGCGCCCGGCTGCACTCGGGCGAGGAGGTGGTGGTCAAGGTCCAGCGCCCGAACCTCGAGGAGGTGATCGCGCTCGACCTCGCGATCCTGCGTCGCATGGCCCAGTGGGCCACGGGCAAGGACCTCAAGCGCCTCGGCGTCCCGGTCGCCAAGGACATGCCCTATGTCGCGATCGCCGATCGCCTCGCCAACAGCCTCTACGAGCAGATCGACTTCGTGCGCGAGGCCGAGAACATCGAGCGATTCCGCCGCAACTTCAGGGACTTCCCGATGGTCACGGCGCCAAAGCCGTACCGCGACTACACCACCACGCGGGTCCTGACCGAGGAGTACATCGAGGGCTTCAAGTTCGACGACTACGAGGGCATCAAGGGCGCCGGCCTGGACTACGTCGAGGTGGCGAACCTCGGGGTGCGCTCCTTCATCAAGCAGGTGCTCGAGGACGCCTTCTTCCACGCCGACACCCACCCGGGCAACATCCTGATCCGCCCCACCGGCGAGGTGGTCTACATCGACTTCGGCATGGTGGACACCCTGCCCCAGGACAGCCAGCACATCCTGGTGGACCTCTTCATCCACCTGGTCCACCTGGATTTCGACGGCTTCATCACCGACCTGATCAAGCTGGACTTCTTGCCCGAGAACGTCGATCGCGAGCGGATCCTGCCCATCGTCGAGGACATCTACACCACCCAGATGGGCCTGACGGGCGAGACCTACAGCCTCAAGGAGATCCTCGACCGGGTCAGCGAGGTCATGTACGACTACCCCTTCTTCCTGCCCGAGCGCTTCGCCTTCCTCATGCGCTCGGTGGGCAGCATGGAGGGGGTCGTGCTCGAGCACGAGCCCACCTACAAGTTCCTCAACGTGGGCATGCCCTTCGCCGGCAAGCTGATGCTCAACCCCGAGAAGCGCTTTTTGCGCGACAAGCTCTTCGCGGACCTGACCCAGGGCGATCGCCTGCGCCTGGACCGCCTGCTCGAGCTGTTCGAGTTCGCCGCCAAGGAGCCCACCTTCCGCATCGGCGAGCTGGTGCCCATGGCGGTGTCCTACCTGCTCTCAGCCGAGGCGCGCCCCCACCGCAACGCCCTGACCGTGTCGGTGCTCGCCCCCGAGATGATGGCCGAGGGCAGCGTGCTCGAGCGCCTCGTTTCGCGCCTCGCCTCGGATCCGAGCCTCGATGCCTTCGACGTGCTGATGCCGCTCTTCACCTTCCTCCAGACCCACGAGGGCCTGGAGTGGCTGGAGGTCGTCGTGCCACGCCTGCGCCACGTTTCCCTCGATGAAGGGCCCGCACGGCACGTGCTGCCCCTCGTCGCCGGCCTGAGCGGCCATCCCGAGGCCTCGCGCCTGATCGGGGCCGGCTTCGCCGCCTGCAAGGTGATGCTCTCCGACCGGGCGCTGAGCCTGCAGCCGGTGATCGACTGGTTCACAGGCTGGTTCGAGACCGACGAGGGGCGCGCGCTGATCGTCGAGGCGACGGCCTTCATGGCGGACCTGAGCCCGGCGCAGCGCGACGAGCTCACCTTCGTCGCGACGCTCGCGCTCGAGCATCCGGAGCTGGACCTCTCGGTGCTGGTGGGCCAGATCGCCGCCTTCCTCACCACGCCCGAGGCGGAGCCCGTGCGGGCGCTGGGCTTCGAGTGGTTCGCGAGCGGCAGGGCGGATCAGCCCATGGTCCAGCTCTTGCAGCGATCGCTCTTCGATCGGGCCATGCGCGGCGAGCTCGTCGCCTCGCTGCTGCCTACCCTGCGCTTCCTGAGCTCGCCCGGCGCGAGCGACACGCGCTTCCAGCTCATCACGAGCGCCTTCCGCCGTCTCACCGGCCTCCTGTCCATCGCCCCCTCCCCCACTTCTGGAGAAGCTTGAACACCATGCCCCTCGACATCGACCTCAGCCAGCTGCGCCTCTTGAGCGAGGCCTACCTCGCGACCCTTCCGCCCGTGGAGGAGGACGCCCTCGAAGTCATGCCCCCCATCCTCCAGCGCCTGCTCGATCAGGCCCAGGGTCAGATCGGCAACAGCGCCTTCAAGCTCGAGCTCGGCGCCGAGGATGCCGCGAGCCTCAGGGACGCCCTGCACGCGCAGCTCGACGTCGCGGTCGAGGAAGGCGATATCTTCGCCCTGGGCGAGCTGCCCGGCATCATCGCGCAGCTGGAGCGCGTCGCAGGCGCCTGAACGGGGTATGAGGAAAGCAGTCTGGGCTTTACGACAAGCTTGACAACATACTCCCGCCCCCCGGTGGGGCGGGGAGGGGTGAACGTCTAACGAAACTGTTCCATCAAGCCGCTTACAGCGGCCACCACAACACATGCCTGGTTTTGTTGGATGTGAGGTGGGGGGATAAGATCAAGTTCCTCATGCTCTCGGTGGGGACTCGGAACGTTTGGATCCCCCCACCCCTGACCCCGCCCCACCCGGGGGCGGGGAAAGACAAAGGAGCCCCCGGCATGATCGACGTGAAGTTCACGATTGGCGAAGAGACCCAGACCTTCTCCGTGGAGCAGGGGGCCAACCTGCTGTCGGGTGCGATCGAGGCAGGGGTCCCCGTCGAGTACGTCTGCAAGTCGGGTCGGTGCTGCACCTGCAAGGTCAAGGTGCTCGCCGGAGAGAAGAACCTCAGCGCGCCCACTCCCAGCGAGGCGCTGCGCCTGGGGCGCGACAAGCTCAAGCGGAACTGGCGCCTGGCCTGCCAGGCCAGCGTCAACGGTCCTGCCGAGGTGGTCCACAACGTCTTTCTCGGGGTGGGGCACTAACAAGAATGAGCCCCTTGCGCCGTTGCAAGGGGCTCTGAAGCTAGACCTCGAGGGTCTTTCGCACGCAGCCTGACCGAAGCGCGATGCGCCTTTGAATCGCAGTGGACTGGCTGAACGGTGAGATCATATTACCGTCTTTGCGAATGTTTGTAAAGCTTTATGACTTGCTTGTTCGGTTAGAACTATCGGCAGAGGGCCCACGGGGGCGTATAATGTGCCCAGGGCGGCACTTCACGATGAACGGCGCCAGAAGGCGCCACAAACCTTAGAGAAAGGGGGGACAGGCTCATGAGTATCGTAAATCCGCTCGGCGAATTCCTGCGCAGTTTCCGGCAAGCGCGTGGCCTGACGGCCATGGACGTGGCGCAGCGCTGCCAGATCCCCGTCTCGGCCGTCCTGGATGTCGAGCACGGTGACAAGCCCGACGCCGACACCATGCGAACCCTGTCCGAAGGGCTCGCGATCCCCCTGGTCGACCTGCACCGCGTGGCGCAGGGCGAGACGGTCGATCTTCCCGGTCCGGGGCCTGGCCCCATGCCGCCGGTGCCCGCGAGCCTCCCGGCCTCGGTGGTGGCCCCGGTGCACGAGGACTTCGACGGGATCGAGCGATCGCCGACCATCCTCGAGGCGGTGAGGGGCCTGAGCCCCGCCCAGATCGAGAAGGTCATGGACTACATCCAGCTGCTCAAGCAGGCGGAGCTCGGGCGCGCGCGATCGCTCTCCACCTAGCTTGCGCGCACCTCACAAGACAATGGACCGCCTTTTGATGAGAGGGCGGTCCATTTTTTGGGAACAAGGAACATGGCTCGGTTGTTGCGAGAGAGGTGGCCATGAACATCAACGTGAAGTGGGGCGATACCCTGAGCGGCCTGGCGGCGAAGTTCGGGACCACGGTCCAGAAGCTCGCCAAGGACAACGGCATCGCCGATCCGAACCGCATCTTCGCCGGGTCGGACCTCAAGATCGATGGTGACAGCGCCAAGACCGCGAACGGGGCCGGACGCTTCAACGCCTATCGCGGCGAGGGCGCGGGCGGGATCTCGCCGCTTCCGCCGGGCTACCAGCCGCCCGTCTCGGCCGAGGAGATCGCAAGCAAGCTCGGCGTGCCCCTGGAGAACGTCCAGCAGTACTGGCCGCACATCGCCAAGGCCATGGAGGACGCGGGGATCCACGAGCCTGAGGCCATGGTGGCGCTGCTCGCCACGGTCAAGGTCGAGACCGGCAGCTTCGAGCCCATCTCCGAGTACGCGAGCGGCCAGGCCTACGAAGGGCGCTCGGACCTGGGCAACACCGAGCCCGGGGACGGTCCTCGCTTCAAGGGGCGTGGCTTCATCCAGCTGACCGGGCGGGCCAATTATCGCGAGTACGGCGAGAAGCTGGGCATCGACCTCGAGCACAACCCGGACCTGGCCTTGGACCCGTCGGTTTCGGCCAAGATCCTGGTGCAGTACTTTCAGGACCGGAACATCCCGGAGAAGGCAGTGGCCGGGAACTGGGAAGGCGTGCGCCGGGCCGTGAATGGCGGCTTGAACGGCTGGAACGCCTTCAGCGACGCGGTCAACGACCTCTCGCGCCTCGCCTAGCAGCCCGAAAAATCACGAGAGCCCCCATCAGCTCTCTCTTCCCCCGCCCCCCGGTGGGGCGGGGTTGAGCGTCTAACAAAACTGTTCCATCAAGCCGCTTTTAGCGGCCAAGCTCGACACATGCCTGGTTTTGTTAGATGCGAGGAGGGGTGGGGGGATCTAATAAAGTTCCTTAATTTCGCCCGTCTTCACCGCAGCAGTGCTGCGCCGAGGCGGGCGATGCCTTCGGCGAGCACCGCCGGTTGGCTCACCCACGACAGTCGCAGCCAGCCTTCCGCCCCAAAGGCCTTGCCCGGCGTGAACACCACGTTGAAGTCATCGAGCAGCATGTATGCCGTCTTGATCGAATCCGCAGCGAAGGGCTCGGGCAGGCGCACCAGGCAGTAGAAGGCCCCTTCCGGGGGCACGAAGTCCAGTCCCGCCGCGCTCAGGTGCTGAACGAGCGTCTCGCGCAGCGCTGCGTAGTGGGGCCGATGCGCGCCCAGCATGCCCGGCGTGCGGAATACCTCGCCTGCGACGACCTGGGAGAAGGTGCTCGCCGCCGTGGTGATGAACTGGTGAACCTTCACGATCGCCGGCATGACGTGACTCGGGGCCAGAAGCCAGCCGAGCCGCAGGCCGGTGAGTGCATTGCTCTTTGAGAGGCTGTTGGCGACCAGGGCGTGGGGGTAGAGCTGGGCGATGGAAACGGGCGATTCGGGCGTGTAGTACAGCTCGCGGTAGACCTCGTCCGATAGCACCCACACTGGAGCGCCGGGCCGGTTCAGCAGGCCCTCGGCGAGGGCGCGCAGCTCGTGAGCGCTCCAGATCCGACCGGTAGGATTGCAGGGCGAGCTGAGAACGATCATGCGCGTATTCGGTCCCAGCGCCGCGAGGACCGTCGCGGCCGAGGGGGCGAAGCCGGTCGCGCTATCCAGCGTGACGGTCCTGCTCTTGAT
>DATNQI010000045.1 GCA_036704125.1 Pantanalinema sp.
GCTCTCTTTGCGGGTGCAGGCGCTACTGGGCGGTGTAACCGCCATCGACCAGGTGGTAGCTGCCGGTGACGAACGAGGCCGCATCGGAGGCCAGGAAGCTGACCAGCGCCGCCACTTCCTCCGGCCGGCCCCAGCGCTGCACCGCATGCTTCGAGGCGATGTAGTTGTGCGCTTCCTCCGGCATCTTGGCGAGCGGGGTCTCGATGAAGCCGGGGCCCACCGCCATCACACGCACGTTCCGCGTGCCATACTCGAGCGCCGCGCTCTTCGTCAGACCGACGACGCCGTGCTTCGCGGCCACGTATCCGGACGACTGAGCAAAGCCAACCGAGCCGAGCACCGAGGCCATGTTGATCACGGCCCCACCGCCCCGCGCCAGCATGGCGGGGATCTGGTAGCGCATGCAATAGAAGACGCTGCTCAGGTTGATGGTGATCACGCGGTCCCAGGCCGCGACGTCGTACTCGCCCGTCTCATGAATCGCACCGCCGATCCCGGCGTTGTTCACGGCGATGTCCAATCCGCTAAAGGTATCGGCGGCAAAGCGCACCATCGCCTCGACCGAAGCAGGATTGCCCACGTCGACCCTGACCGCGGCGGCCTCTCCGCCGGCTGCCTTGAGGGCCGCCACGACCCGCTCGGCAGCCTCGAGATTGATGTCCGCCACCACGACCTTGGCGCCGTTGCGGGCGAAGTCATGCGCGCACGCCTCACCGATGCCCGAACCGCCGCCCGTAACGAGAGCGACCTTCTTCGAAAAGTCATACGTAGTCATTTCATAACTCCTTCGCATTTTTGGGGGGAAACAAAGGCTTCAACGCGGTACGATGCCGTTCATAAACGTCTCGACCGTGTCGCCGACAAACGCGTCATGCGCGTCGTGCTGCTGGACCGGCGCGATGCCGAGCAATGCTTGCATCAACAGGTTGTGAACCAGGGAGTCGATGAACAGGCTAGCCAGACGCCGGGGCTCCCCTACGTCACCCCGCAGGTCACCAGCCGCTTGGCGCTCCGCAAGGTACTTCGCCAAGATCCGGGCCGCCGCGTCTGGGGCCGCCTCATAATAGGCGCGCGCTGCCCGCGGGTGGCGCGGAGCCTCAGAGATGGCGAGACGGTAAGCCTCGACGGCAACGGGCTCGGAGAGAACGTTCACCACCGTGACGCCCATCCTGGTCAGCGCATCTCGCAGCGGCAGCTGTTGCAGCTCGAGCGCTCGTAGAGAAACGAGTGCCTCGTCACAGATCCGTAGGATCACCGCCTCGAAAAGGCCATCCTTGCTGCCGAAGTAGTTGTAGACAGTGGTCTTCGATCCGCCCGTGACCTTGAGCACGTCATCCAAGCTAACGCCATTGAAGCCACGCTCCAAGAACAGGCTCGAGGCAGCCGCCAGGATGGCGTCGCGCTTTTGTTTGGTTTTGCTTGTCATTTCCAAGATGTGGCCTCATGCCTTTTTCAATTGGATCAAGGGAGCTGGAAAGCCAACGTCGATACTGTACCGTACGGTACTAACCGCGACGGCAGTATTTTACCCGCATCCATGCCTGCTAAACGTCCAGAACCGAGGCATGGGGCAAAAGTAGGTCATCAAGTGTTGTTGAGGGCGTAGTACCGAGGTTAAACGATGAGGTGGGGGGATCCCCCACCTCTCGGCGTTTGGCTTACTTTTACCGACGAGCGCGTCTCGCGGCCTGAGCCTCCTCAGCCTTCTTGTGCCTGTAGGATCGCCCCTTCAGCTGGATCGCCTCGGCCCGGCTCGGCCGGGGAGTGGCACCGTCACAATTGCATGCTTGTATGATTGGAAGTACCATGTGACTCGTAGACGGTCATGGCATCATTCGTTGGCTCTCGGGCCGTCTCGAGGTGCAGGGAGCGTGCCCTGCGACGATCTTCCGAATCATACAGGGAGGCATTGATGGTGACAAAAACGAAGCGCAAGCAATCGGACCCGACCGGCGAGGCCATCTTACGTTCCCCGGCGGCTTCGCCTTCCGCGCATGCGCTCGAGCGAAACCCGATCGTCGCGCTGGACCTCGAAGCCGTGCTCGGCCGGCAGGTCAACCTGAGCGCGACCGAACGCCGGATCGCCGCTCTGCCCGGCCGACGGACCGTCAAGAAGGAATGGCAGGCCGCCTGGCTCCTGAAGGCCATCACCCTGATGGACCTCACCACGCTCGCGGGGGACGACACCCCCGGCAACGTCGAGCGGCTGTGCGCCAAGGCCATGCGTCCGGTCCGCCAGGACCTGCTCGAGGCCATGGGCGTGCCCCACATGGGCCTCACGGTCGGGGCGGTCTGCGTCTATCACACCATGGTCCCCACTGCGGTGGCGGCCCTGAAGGGCTCGGGGATCCCGGTGGCAGCGGTCTCGACGGGGTTCCCGGCAGGCCTCAGCCCCCTGACTCAACGCATCGAAGAGGTCCGCGCCTCGGTCGAGGCCGGAGCGACCGAGATCGACATCGTCATCACCCGCGGCAATGTCCTGACCGGGAACTGGGAGGCCCTCTACGACGAGGTGAAGGCTTTCCGCAAGGCCTGCGGCGACGCCCACATGAAGGTGATCCTCGGAACCGGGGAGCTCGCGACCCTGACCAACGTGGCCCGCGCCAGCCAGGTCTCCATTCTTGCGGGCGCCGACTTCATCAAGACCTCGACGGGCAAGGAGCCGGTCAACGCCACCCTGCCAGTGGGCCTGGTCATGGCCCGGATCATCCGGGACCACTACGAGCAGACGGGCTATGCCGTGGGCCTCAAGCCCGCCGGCGGGATCCGCACCGCCAAGTCCGCCCTGGACTGGATGGTCATGGTCAAGGAGGAGCTGGGAACGCCGTGGCTGCGCCCGGAACTCTTCCGCTTCGGGGCGAGCGCCCTGCTGACCGACATCGAGCGGCAGCTGGAGCACTACGTGACGGGTCGCTACGCGGCGGCTTACCGCCAGCCGATGCCTTAGGAGTCGAGACGATGATCGAAGCAATTTTCAAGTCCCTGGAGTACGGGCCCGCCCCGGAGAGTGAAGCGAAAGCCATGGAGTGGATCAAGCAGCACGAAGGACGTTTCAAGCACTTCATTGACGGGCGCTGGACGGAGTCCCTGGACGGCAGGACCTTCGAGGTCCTCAACCCGGCCACCCGCAAGCACCTGGCGCACGCGGCCCAGGCGGGAGCCGCCGAGGTGGATGCCGCCGTTGCCGCCGCCCAGGACGCCTTCCCCGAGTGGTCGGCGCTGTCGGGCCACGCCCGTGCGCGCCACCTGTACGCCCTGGCCCGCGCGGTCCAGAAGCATTCTCGCCTGCTCGCCGTCCTGGAGACCCTCGACAACGGCAAGCCCATCCGCGAGACCCGGGACGTCGACGTGCCTCTGGTTGCGCGCCACTTCTACCACCATGCCGGCTGGGCCCAGCTGCTGGATCGCGAGTTCCCGGGCTATGACCCGGTCGGGGTCGTGGGGCAGATCATCCCCTGGAACTTCCCGCTGCTGATGCTCGCCTGGAAGATCGCCCCGGCCCTGGCCGCCGGCAACACGGTCGTGCTCAAGCCCGCCGAGTTCACCCCCCTCACCGCGCTGGCCTTCGCGGAGCTCGCTCACGAAGCCGGCCTGCCCCCGGGCGTCCTCAACGTGCTGACCGGCGACGGCGAGGCCGGCAAGCTGATGGTGGACCATGCGGGAATCGACAAGATCGCCTTCACCGGCTCGACCGAGGTGGGCCGGGCGATCCGGGTGGCGACCGCCGGGTCGGGCAAGAAGTTGAGCCTGGAGCTCGGCGGAAAGAGCCCCTTTGTCGTCTTCGAGGACGCGGACCTCGATGCTGCCGTGGAGGGCGTGGTCGACGCCATCTGGTTCAATCAGGGCCAGGTGTGCTGTGCCGGGTCGCGCCTTCTCCTGCAAGAGGGCATCGCCGAGCGCATGATCGCCAAGCTCAAGGCCCGGCTGGAGCGCCTGCGCATGGGCTCTCCGCTCGACAAGGTCGTCGACATGGGGGCGATCATCGATACGATGCAGCTCGATCGCATCCGCGGCAAGGTCGCCCAGGGGATCGCCGAAGGGGCTTACCTGTTCCAGCCCTCCTGGGCCTGCCCGAGCGGGGGGAACTTCTATCCCCCGACCCTCTTCACCGGCGTGACCCCCGCCATGAGCCTGGCACAGGAAGAGATCTTCGGCCCGGTGGTCGTCGCGATGACCTTCCGGACTCCCGAGGAGGCGGTCCAGCTGGCGAACAACACGGCCTACGGGCTCGGAGCGAGTGTCTGGTCCGAGAACATCAACCTCGCCCTCGAGGTGGCCCCACGGATCAAGGCCGGCGTGGTCTGGGTCAACGGGCACAACATGTTCGATGCGGCGGCCGGCTTCGGCGGCTACCGGGAATCGGGCTTCGGTCGCGAAGGCGGCCGCGAAGGCATGTCGGAGTACCTGAAGCCCGGCTGGACCGGCACCGAGCCCGTCGTCCCCAAAGCGGAAGCCGGAGAGGCGAAGCCTTTCGCCGGAGCCGCTCCTGCCATCGATCGAACCCCGAAGCTGTACATCGGGGGCAAACAGGTGCGGCCGGATTCGGGCTACAGCCTGCGCGTCCTCGGAGCCCGCAAGGAGCTGCTCGGGGAAGTCGGCGAAGGCACCCGCAAGGACATCCGCAACGCGGTCGAAGCCGCGCACGCCGCGTCGAGCTGGTCTCGCACGAGCGGCCACCAGCGCGCCCAGATCCTGTACTACCTGGCCGAGAACCTCTCGGTCCGCGCCGAGGAGTTCGTCGCGCGGCTTCACGCCATGACCGGCGAGGGCATGGCCTGGGCGCGCCAGGA
This sequence comes from Pantanalinema sp., assembly GCA_036704125.1. NCBI lineage: Bacteria > Bacillati > Cyanobacteriota > Cyanophyceae > Leptolyngbyales > Leptolyngbyaceae > Pantanalinema > Pantanalinema sp. Next base: position 4,791 of record DATNQI010000045.1, read on the forward strand.
GGTCGAGGCCTCCCTCTCGCGCCTCTTCACCTACGCGGCCTGGGCCGACAAGTACGACGGGGCGGTCCACGGCGTGCCGATCCGGGGCGCGGTGCTCGCCATGAACGAGCCCATCGGGGTGATGGGCCTCGCCTGTCCGGAGCGCTTCCCGCTGCTGGGCTTCGTGTCCCTGGTCGCTCCGGCCATCGCCATGGGCAACCGGGTGGTGGTGGTGCCCTCCAGCGCACACCCGCTTTCGGCCACCGACTTCTACACCGTGCTCGAGACCTCGGACGTGCCGGGCGGGGTGGTCAACATCGTCACCGGCGACAAGGAGGCCCTCTCGACCGTGCTGGCGGAGCACGACGACGTCGACGCGGTCTGGTACTTCGGCACCCAGGCCGGGGCTGCCAAGGTGGAGCGGGCGTCGGCCTGCAACATGAAGCGCACCTGGACCGGCTGGACCCCGCGTGACTGGCTGGATGCTCAGCAGGGCGAGGGGCGCGAGTTCCTGCGCCAGGCGACCCAGGTCAAGAACATCTGGATCCCCTACGGAGTCTAGGGTTCAGGAGCAGGAAATGGGCCGCGACAGCGGCCCATTTCTGTTGCTTAGATCGCGAAGGCATTGGCGAGCTGCGCGTAGATGCGCCGTTGCTCCTCGAGGGAGGCGGCCATGACCATGGCCTCGAGCGTTTGGAAGTGCCCTGCGGCGTTCCCCTCCAGGCAGGGCTCGCAGACGTCCACGGGGGCGTGGCGCGACGCAGGGCGCAGTGCGACGGGTCGTGCCGGGACCTGCGGGTGGGATGCCCCGGCCCGAAAGCCGCAGGCCTCACAGCATCTGACGTCCGATCGATCACGTTCAAGGCGGGAGGGCATGGGAGAAGCTCCTTTCATGGATCGGGGCGCATGCAGTCGGTCTGGGCCTCGGAGGCTCGGCCGTACCTTCATGATGTGCATGATTCTCATGATTGGCAACTGTTTGTTTCTTTATTGAGTCATTGCCTGCTGCTCCTGACAGGGCATTGCCTGCGGCCATGGCTCAGCGGGACAGTGTGTCAGGCTACGAACCACAAGCTCGGGAGTTCAAATCTCTATGCGGGGCTTGCTGCACCTTCCTCATGGCTCGTTGGGGCCAATCAGGCGGGGGTGGGTATCGGTTTGCGCGCCCGTCGTCGCACGCGCTTCGAGGGTCTTTCTCCAGCTCGTAGCGAGTGCTGGGCAAGCCGCGAGCGCAGCCGCCGCTTCGAGGTCTTCGCGACGGTGGTGCATGATGGCGTTCGCTTCGGCGACCGTCCAGTGGGGATAAGGACGCTCGATACGAATGAGCACATCCCCCACACGTACCAAGCCTTCCCGGAGCACGCGGAAATACCAGCCTGTGCGGCCGTTGGCCTGCACGCGCACGGAGAGGTCGGGGATGCGCCAGCGGCGGGACAGCTTCCAGCACGGCTGGCGCGGTTGCGAGACCTCAAGCAGGGCTTCGCCTGCCGCGTACACGTCTCCGATGCAGACCTCCGCCTCGGTCTGAGCATCCAGCGTGAAGTTCTCACCGAAGGCCCCGAAAGGCAGGCGCCCCAGGTCGAGCTCGCTCTCCCAGACGGAATAGTGGAGTCCGCTGTAGGCGAGCACGGCCTTTTCTGGTCCGCCATGGACCCGACGGTCTGCCACCCCGTCACCATCGAGCCCCTCCGTTCCCAGGAACACAGGTCCCCGAACGGGCTCCTTGAAGAAGCCTGTGGTCCATTGGCGGTCCATCGGCTCTGCGGCGCCTTCGGTGCCGACAGAGCGAGGCATGCCGACCTGAAGCGATAGAATGCGAGTCATACGTCCCTCGTCTTGCGAAGCGAGTGTCCAGAAACCCCGCGATGACCTTGCCCCAAAACCGGTCCGGGCCCAATCTCCAACTCTGCTGATTCAGCTGCTTGCCTTTTCCATCTTACTCCGAACCCCAGGAGCGCGAGCGTCTGAACCGAGTCCGCGCCCTGCCTGGCCTGAGCTGGGGCGGCGCGCGGGTGGATTTCGTGTTAAATTGAGGAGTTGCCTCTTCACGCTTTCACAAAGGGAACTCGAGACCATGGACATTGCACGCGCAGACGCGGCAGCGAATACCGAGAAGGTTGCCGGCCGGGACTTCATCCGCGAGATCATCGACGAGGACCTCCGCACCGGCAAGCACAAGGACATCGCGGTGCGCTTCCCCCCGGAGCCGAACGGCTACCTGCACATCGGCCACGCCAAGTCGATCTGCCTGAACTTCGGCATCGCCCAGGAGTACGGCGGCCGCTGCCACCTGCGCTTCGACGACACCAACCCCACCAAGGAGGAGGTCGAGTACGTCGACTCCATCCAGGAAGACGTGAAGTGGCTCGGCTTCGACTGGGGCGAGCACCTCTACTACGCCTCGGACTACTTCGAGAAGATCTACGGCTTTGCCGTCGAGCTGATCAAGAAGGGCCTGGCCTACGTCGATAGCCTGCCGCCCGAGGAGATGCGCGCCTACCGCGGCACCCTCACCGAGCCCGGCCGCAACAGCCCCTACCGCGATCGCTCCATCGAGGAGAACCTCGACCTGTTCGCGCGGATGCGCGCCGGCGAGTTCGCCGACGGCGCCCACATCCTGCGCGCCAAGATCGACATGGCCTCGCCCAACCTGAACATGCGCGACCCGGCCCTTTACCGGATCCGCCGCGCCCACCACCACCGCACGGGCGATGCGTGGTGCATCTACCCGATGTACGACTTCACCCACCCCATCTCGGACGCGCTCGAGGGGATCACCCACTCGATCTGCACCCTCGAATTCGAGGATCACCGGCCGTTCTACGACTGGGTGCTCGACAACATCACCATCCCCTGCCACCCGCAGCAGATCGAGTTCGCGCGCCTGAACATGACCTACACGGTGATGAGCAAGCGCAAGCTGCTCGAGCTGGTGAACACCAAGGTCGTGCGCGGCTGGGACGACCCCCGCATGCCGACCCTCTCGGGGATGCGTCGCCGGGGCTACACGGCCAAGGCCATCCGCGACTTCTGCGCCGGCATCGGGGTGACCAAGGCCAACGGCATGGTCGACTTCTCGCTGCTCGAGTACTACGTACGCAACGACCTCAACTTCAGCGCCCCGCGCGTGATGGTCGTGACCCGCCCGCTCAAGGTCGTGATCGAGAACTACCCCGAGGGCCAGGTCGAGTACTTCGAGGCCGACAACAACCCCGAGGACGCCTCGGCCGGCAAGCGCCAGGTCCCCTTCTCCCGGACCCTCTACATCGAGCAGGAGGACTTCCGGGAAGATCCCCCCAAGAAGTACTTCCGCCTCTTCCCCGGCGGCGAGGTTCGCCTGAAGCACGCCTACTTCATCACCTGCCGCGAGGTCGTCAAGGACGCGTCGGGCGAGATCGTCGAGCTGCGCTGCACCTACGACCCCGCGACCCGCGGCGGCGACTCGCCGGACGGCCGCGTGGTCAAGGGGACCCTGCACTGGGTCTCGGCCGAGCATGCGGTGCCTGCCGAGGTGCGGCTGTACAATCCCCTGCTCAAGGTGCCGGTCGCGACCGGTGACTACGAGAGCGACTTCGATCCCGACTCGCTCGAGATCCTGACGGACTCGGTGGCCGAGCCCGCCCTCAAGGAGGCCAAGCCGGGCGATCGCTTCCAGTTCCTGCGCATGGGTTACTTCTGCCTGGATCCGGACAGCACCGGCGAGCGGCTCGTGTTCAACCGGACCGCGACCCTCAAGGACACCTGGGCGAAGGTGGAGAAGAAGAAGTAGGCCTTCGAGACGAGGACGCCCCCGACCAAGCGGTCGGGGGCATTTTCGTGCCGGGGGATGGGCTTGGAACGATGAGATCCCCCCACCCCGACCCGCCCCACCGGGGGGCGGGAGAAGGGCCGGCGGCTGGAACGCTCGGCTTCGACCGTTTGCTTAGCGCCAGTGGCTCGGCGAGGCCGAGGGGCACCGGCGGCCCTGGCCGGGCGGGACGATGACCACCGCGGGCGTGCGCTGGAAGTGGGGCCGGAGCTTGCGGAACGCCCAGTAGCCGAGGGCCGCGACGAGGGCGAGCTTGATCAGGGCGCCGAGCAGGGCGAAGGCGAGCCCCAGCACCGCCAGGACGGCGAAGAAGGCGAAGCTGCCGACGGCGAGCCCCGCACCTACCGCGAGCAGGGGGTGGCGCCTGGTCCAGGCCGGGCGCCCCTGCCAGTGGCGGCGCAGGCGAACGCTGCTGCCGCCCATGCGGCGGCCGTAGCGCGCGGCGGCGATCTCTCCGATGAAACGGGCGGCGGTGGCCAGGCGGATCAGTTTGCGGGTGTTCATGTGACTCCTCCGGTGAGATGCGTTCTCGGAGGCCCCAAACAAGAAGGGAGCAGGACCTCGCAAGAACAGGCGGTGCCTGTCCACTGCATTCGGTCTTGCTCCCGAGCGGATCGCTCGCCGCGGGCGCCGGGCCCGAATGGACCGTACTGACGACGCCTGCGCTGCACGTGGCAGCAGCTACTCCCCAAATTGATGAACGATTCCATTATCGGCAAGCGACGCGGCTTGTCAAGAGCCCCGGCGCCCATGCGATCGGGGCAAGATCGCGCCGGGAGGATCCGATATAAAACGTAATCAAGCTATGGTTAATGGCGAGTAAAGAGGTGGATGATGACAACGGGTTTCTCGGGCCGTCGTGCGATCGCTTTCTCCGTCGTGCTGCTCGCGCTCGCGGGCTGCGGCCTTTCCCCTCAGGCGGCGCTCTCACCCGGCGCCGATAGCCAGGCCGATGCCAGCGGCCTGTTTTCCCCCAAGCTCCCGAGCGATCGCCCCCTGGAGGCCGCCGAGCGAGAGGGCGGCTTCGAGGAGTTCCTGAAGGTGGCGACCCTCGAGGCCCTCAAGTGGGACAAAAAGGCCCAGCTGAGCGGCGCCCAGGCGATCCACGTGGACGCCGCGGCCGGCAAGGCGGGCGGCACCCAGTTCACCTACCTCTTCACCGCCGGGCGCAACGGCCTTCAGGTGAGCATCTCGGGGAACAACGTGGCCTTCGAGAAGGCCAAGGCCGGTACCCCCTTCGAGGCGGGCACGCGCGTCTCGGCTCCGCAGGCCATCCAGACGGCGCTCGCCACCGGCCAGATCGCGGGCGAGGCCTTCATCGTGGCGCTCGTTCAGCCGAGCACGGCCAAGGTCCCGGTCTTCGTCGTGATGGAGCACAAGCCCGAGGGACGTCGGGTCGTCGTCAACGCTCGCACCGGTCTGGCGCTCGGCGCTGCCGAGCAGATCTAAGGAGAGGTTTGAAATGGCACGCCGCATGACCCACCGCGTCGGTATCGGAGCGTTGCTCGCCCTCTTCGCCTTGAGCGGCTGCGGGGTAACGGGCGGATCTCCTTTGTCGGCCGGGGGCGCGAACCTGGGTGCGAATGACACGAGCATGATGGCTGCGCGCAAGGCCGGCCGGGTCCAGAAGGACGCGGTGCTCGTCAAGCTGAAGAACCTGGCCGATGCCGAGGCGGTCGCCAAGGCCCACGGCCTCGAGGTCTCGCGCCGCATCAACGGCATCCAGGTCGTCGAGCTCCGCACGACAGCGAAGGCCCCGGCCGCCGATTGGCTGGACGTGACCCTGCGCAAGCTCGGCGCCGACTCGCGGGTCGCCTTCGCCGAGCCGAACCTCTCGCTGCGCTTCAAGGCCACCACCTCCGACGAGGTGGGCTCGAACGTCGCCCTGGAAGGCGGCTCCGGCGAGGATCCCCTGCGCCGCCTCCAGTACAGCCTCGATGCCATGAAGGTGGAGCAGGCCTGGCAGACGACCCGCGGCGACAAGAAGATCGTGGTGGCGGTCATCGATTCGGGGGTCGATGCGAAGCATCAGGACCTCAAGGCCAACCTCTCGGCGGACGCCTACGACGCCTTCAGCGATCGCAAGGGCCTGGATGCCGCTTCGCCCGAGATGGTGAGCCGCCTGGGCGGCCGCTTCGCCTCGCTCGGCCACGGGACGCACGTGGCCGGCATCATCGGCGGGGTGGCGGGCAACAAGGTCGGCATCGCCGGCGTCGCGCCCGGCTGCACGATCCTTCCGATCAAGATCTTCCCCGGCCTCTCGCTGAAGCCCGATCCGCGCCTCACCTCGGGCCAGGACCAGGAGAGCGTGCTCGCGGGAGTCGTCGCGCAGGGGATCGTCTACGCCACCGACAAGGGCGCCCAGGTGATCAACATGAGCCTGGGCTTCCCCCACGAGAGCCAGGCCCTCGCCGCCGCGGTCCAGTACGCCCTCGGCAAGGGGGTGACGGTGCTGGTGGCCGCGGGCAACGAGCGCCTGGAAGGGAGCCCCGTCAACACGCTGGCCGCTCAGCCCGGCGTCATCGGGGTCGGGGCCACCGACGAGGACGATCGCGTCACCTTCTTCTCGAACGCGGGCAAGTACGTCTCGGTCGCAGCCCCTGGCTCGCGCGTCCTCTCGACCATGCCGAGCCTCTTCAACGGCCTGGTGTCCAAGCCCTACCAGTACATGGACGGCACGAGCATGGCGTGCCCGAACGCCGCCGGGGTCGCGGCCCTCGTCAAGAGCGTGAGGCCGAGCCTGTCGCCCGCCCAGGTCAAGGAGATCCTCGAGAAATCGGCGGATGACCGGGGCCCTGCGGGCTACGACACCGACTACGGGTACGGTCGGGTGAACGCCGAGCGGGCGGTGGCTCTGGCCAAGGGGATGTGATTGCCTGAAAAGGGGGCTTCTCTTGGCGCGATGCTTGTGGTAGACTGATCAAGTCGGTCGGGATCAAGTTCCTACGACGTGTGCGGCCATAGCTCAGCTGGATAGAGTGTCTGGCTACGAACCAGAAGGTCGGGAGTTCGAATCTCTCTGGCCGCGCCAAAAGAAGAAGCGGGTCTCAGGGTTTTCCCTGGGCCCGCTTCTTCCCTTTCCTGAGCTGGGAGACCTCAATATGGTGCGGCTGCTTGCCTTGTTCATGGTTCCGGCGGTCTGGGGCGTCGGGTTCCTCGCGACTCGCTGGGGCTTACAGGGCCTCGGCCCCTTCTGGCTGACGGAGGGGCGCTTCCTGGCGGCGGCGTTGCTCGCCGCCCCCTTCTTCCCCTGGAAGCGCTTCAACGAGTGGCCTTCCGTGCTCCTCGCGGCGGCCCTGCTGCTTTGCGGCATGCTGCTGCAGACGATCGGCCTCGCCCACACCACCGTCGCCAAGAACGCCTTTCTCACGGCCCTCTACGCCATGTTCATCCCGGCCATCGGCGCCGTCTTCCTGGGGCACCGCATCCGGGCGCTCGAGTGGGGCGTCCTCGCGCTCGCGGTGTTCGGCGTGGCCCTCATGTGCGATCTGAGCCCGGGCGCGCTGAACCTGGGCGATCTCCTGACGCTCGCTTGCGCCTTGGTCTTCGCGCTGCACATCCTCTGGCTCGATCGCTGCGCCCACCGGACCAAGGACGTCCTGACCTTCGGTCTGGCCCAGGTGATCGGGGTGGGGATCCTCGGCTTGCCGGTCGCCTTCCTGGCGGAAGGGCTGCCGAGGTGGAGCGGCACCTCCCTTTTGCCGGTCGTGGGGATCGCGTACCTGACCCTGCTCAGCACGCTCTTCTCGTTCGTGCTCCAGATCTGGGTCCAGCGCCAGTTCCCGCCTCACGTGGCGGGAGTCGTCTTCTTGCTCGAGTCCCCGATCGCGGCCGTGGCCGCCCTCTTCATCCTGGGCGAGGCGATCACCCCCGTCGGCTTCGCCGGTGCCCTGCTGATCTCGATCTGCGCCGTCTTCCTCGTGTGGCGCAGCAGCGAGGCGCCGCAGCCCGCTCCGGAGAGCCCCGCCCTGGCGGCTTCCTGAGTCGATAGAGGGTTTCTTGAGATCTTCTTAACATTCTTTTTACCGATCTTCCGCAAGATCGGCTCAACCGGATCCGATAAGCCAAACAGCGATACATTGCCGCCCCCGGGCTGCAGGCATAGGAGTCTCATTTTGGCTACTTTCAACCCCTTGCTCCGTCGTGCATCCATCCTCGCCGCGATCATCGCGATCGCCGGCTGCGGAAGCGTCACGACCCTCCAGGCGCCCCAGGTCTCCGCGACCTCCTCGGTCGTCGAAGCCAAAGCGGTACCGCCCCAGAGCGCGTTCAAGGTCGTCAAGGCCACGGTGATCCAGCTGCTTCCCGAGGACAACGACGGCCTGACCCACCAGAACTTCAAGGTCAAGGCGATCTCCCCGGACGCGGGTCGCGTCTACGAGGTCAACAACAGCACGACCCACGGCTCCAAGGTTCCCAACCTCAAGGTGGGCGATGTCCTCGAGATCCGGGGCACCACCTACCAGAACAAGGACCGCTACGGCCTGCACTGGACCCACAAGGCGGACAAGTCGGGCGATGCCGGCTACATCAAGACCGCCGACGGCAAGATCTACGAGTAACCACCAGCAAAGAAAGAGGGGCAAGCGTCAAGCTTGCCCCTCTTTCTTTGTCTTGGCCGCGTTACGGGATCGGCGCCCCCTCGACGGGGGTCGCGCCCTCCACCAGGACGCGGGTGATGCGCAGGTGCTCGATCTCCTCGACCCGGAAGGTGACGCTGTCCTCCTCGATGCTGTCCCCGAGCTGCGGGGCGTGGCCCAGGCGGGTGTAGAGCCAGCCGCCCACGATGTCCTCCTCGGCCTCGATCGCAAGCCCGAAGAGCTCGTTGAGGTCGTCCACCAGGAGCAGGCCGTCCACCGAGAAGGCGGTGCCCCGGCGCTCGATGCGGGGACGCTCGTTGTCGAACTCGTCCTGGATCTCGCCGACGATCTCCTCGAGGATGTCCTCGACCGTCAGCATGCCGGCGGTGCCGCCGTACTCGTCCATGACCAGGGCCATGTGGGCCTTGGCCTTCTGCATCTGGCGCAGCACCTGGCTGATCTCGAGGCTCGCCGGCACCGCCATCAGCGGGCGGGTGACGCGGGTGAGGTCCTGGTGCTTGGCGGCGTAGAGGTCCTTGATGTGGACGAAGCCGACGATGTTGTCCTTGTCGCCGTCGCAGACCGGGTAGCGGGTGTGCTGCTCCTGCTCGGCGATGGCGAGCAGCTCCTCGAAGGGGGCGTTGCGATCGAGGCAGATCATGTCGACGCGCGGGACCATGATCTCGCGGGCGACTCGCTCGGCGAAGTGGAAGACGCGCTCGAACATCGCCATCTCGTGCTCGTCGATGTGCCCGCTCTTGGCGCTCTCCTTCATGAGGATGCGGATCTCGTCCTCGGTGTGGGCCGCCTCGTTCTCGCTCACCGGCGGGACGCCGAGCAGGTGCAGGAAGCGGTTGGCCATGCCGTTGAGGACCCAGATGGCCGGGTAGACGAGGGTGTGGAAGAGCTTGAGAGGCCAGGCGACCAGCAGCGTGGTGTCCTCGGCCTTGCGGATGGCGAGCGTCTTGGGAGCCTGCTCACCGATCACGATGTGCAGCGCGGTGATGACGGTGAAGGCGATGGCGAAGGCGATGGTGTGCGTGAGCGCCTCGGGCATCCCCAAGGCCATGAGGCCGGGGGCGATCAGCGTCGCGATGGCCGGTTCGCCGAGCGCGCCGAGGGCGAGCGAGGAGAGCGTGATGCCGAGCTGGCAACCAGAGAGGTAGGCGTCCAGGTTCTCGGTGATGTGCTGGGCGACCCGGGCCTGGGAGTTGCCGTCAGCGACGAGCTGCTGGAGACGGCTCGGGCGAACCTTTACCATGGCGAATTCTGCGGCAACGAAGAAACCGTTTAGCAGGGTGAAGAACAGAACGAGGAAAAGGTTCCAGCTGGTACTCGCGACGTCCATTTTTTTGCCCACCTGATCGGTGGATTTCGCTCCTTTCGCGTAAACGCCGCATGCGCGGCACTTCCAGTTTAGCATGGCCCGCTGTCAGGGGCGGGTCTTGCCGATTGACGGGGCCTCGATCGCCGTGTTCGAATGGCGGTGCTCCGGGCCGGAGGGTCTGGGTTATCGGAACAAGTAACCCCAGGCTCGGCTTTTGTCCGGAGTATCTCTTAGAGGGTGAGGCCATGCGGACGCCCCAAGACCAGCCGATTCCAGGCTCGGCCCAGGTGCCGAACAGCGCGGGCGGCTTCTCGTGGGCCGTCGATGACTGGGAGCGCCTCGATCGCTTCCTCATCCTGGGCACCGAGGGCGGCAGCTACTACGTGAGGCCCGCCGCCCTCGCGCGCGAGAACGCCGCGGCCGTGCTGCGCTGCATCGCACAGGACGGCCCCCGGGCCGTCGAGCGCATCGCTCTGATCAGCGAGGCCGCTCGCGCGCCGCGCAACGACCCGGCCCTGTTCGCCCTGGCCCTCGCGGCGGCGATGGGCTCGGCCGAGACGCGCTCGCTCGCGCTGGCCGCCCTCCCCCGCGTCGCCAGGATCGGCACCCATCTCTTCCACTTCATGGCCTACGTCGAGGGCTTTCGCGGCTGGGGCCGGGGCCTGCGGCGCGCGATCGGCGCCTGGTACAACGCCCAGGATCCGGATGACCTGGCGCTGCAACTGATCAAGTACCGGCGCCGGGACGGCTGGAGTCACCGCGACGCCCTGCGCCTCTCGCACCCCGTGCCCGCCTCGAGCGCTCACCAGGCCCTGTATCGCTGGGTCGCACACCAAGAGGACGTCGAGGGTCTGCCCGAGCGTCTCTCGGCCTTCGTGGGGCTGCAACGGGCCGAGACGCCCGAGGCGATCGCCGGGCTGATCACCGCGCATCGCATGCCGCGCGAGGCCGTCCCGACCCGCTGGCTGGATCGGCCTGAGGTCTGGGAGGCGCTGCTCGCGGCGATGCCGCTCGAGGCCATGGTGCGGAACCTTGCGACGATGACGCGCGCCGGCCTGCTGCGTCCTTTGTCGACGGCGTCGCGCCTGGTGTGCGAGCGCCTGGGGGACGCCGAGCGCTTGCGCCAAGCACATCTTCATCCCATCAAGCTGCTCGCCGCCCTTGCGACCTACACCGCGGGCCACGGTGTCCGCTCGAACGCGGGCGAATGGGTACCCGATCCTTCGATCGTGGATGCGCTCGACGGGGCCTTCTATCGCGCGTTCGAGAACGTCGCGCCGAGCGGCAAGCGTATCGTGCTGGCGCTGGACGTCTCGGCGTCAATGGACAGCGGGCAGGTCGCGGGGGTGGCGGGCTTGACGCCGCGCATGGCGGCGGCCGCCCTCGCCCTGGTCACGGCGAGTACCGAGCGCGAAGTCACGGCGATCGCCTTCAGCGACCGGATGGTGCCCCTCGCCCTCTCGGCGCGCGAGCGCCTCGACGACGTCATGCGCGCGACCGCGGCGATCCCTTTCGGGGGGACCGACTGCGCCCTGCCGATGCTGTGGGCGCTCGAGAACGGGGTCGAGGCGGACGCCTTCGTGATCCTGACCGACAGCGAGACCTGGGCGGGCGAAATTCACCCGGCCGAGGCGCTGGCACGTTACCGGGAACGCACGGGCATCCCCGCCAAGCTCGCGGTGGTCGGCATGGTGTCGAACGGCTTCTCGATCGCGGACCCCGCCGATCCCGGCATGCTGGACGTGGTCGGCTTCGACACGGCGGTGCCCCAGCTGCTTTCGGACTTCATCGCGGGCTGGTAGCGCTGAGGGGCTAGACCTCCTCGAAGTCTTCCTTGCCTACGCCGCACTCCGGGCAGGTCCAGGTGTCGGGCACGTCCTCCCAGCGGGTGCCGGGGGCGATCCCGCTGTCGGGATCCCCGAGGGATTCGTCGTAGATGTGGCCGTCGACGATGCAGCGGAACTTACGCATGGGGCACTCTCCTTGCTTACTTGAGGCCTTCGAGGGCCTGACGGTAACGATTGGCGTGGCGCTCCTCGACCTTGGCGAGGGCGGCGAAGCGCTTCTCGGCGAGCTTCAGGGCCTGGCGGAAGATCTCGGCGTGCTCGCGGGACTCCTCTTCCTGCTCGGTGAACTCGGCGGCGGCTGCCTCGTCCTGCTCCTCGACGGCCTTCTGGCGGAACTCGGGGTACATGGTCGTGTACTCGTAGGTCTCCCCCTCGATGGCGAGCGCGAGGATGCGCGAGAGGGTGAGCGTCTCCTTGGGGTAGAGCAGCTCCAGGTGGCCGAAGGCGTGGGCCGTCTCCTGGTGGGCCGTCTCCTCGAAGAGCTTCGCGACCTCCTCGTCCCCCAGCTCGCGGGCGATCTTGGCGAAGTAGAGGTACTTGCGGTTGGCCATGGACTCGCCGCCGAAAGCGGCTTCGAGGTTCTTGCGGGTCACGGTGCGCTGAAGCGGGGTTTCCATCGCGGCTCTCCTTTTGAATCAGGTCATATTTAGAGTCATTCTAAATCACCGGGAAATAAAAAGAGGGCGAGGGCGTCGCTCTCCTGGTTTCTTTTATAACTTTAGAATGATTCTAAAAATGTGTCAACCCCTTTCTTGGGGGGCAAGACCGAATATTTCGAGGTAGCGCTGGATCCGGGCCTCCAGGGTCGGAAGGGGGGCGACCTCGGCGCAGATCCAGTCGGGTCGGTAGTTGCGGCAGACGGCAGGGCGCGTCTCGTAGCGGCCGCACAGGTGGTCGGGCCCCAGGTGGCTGCACGGCACCCCCAGCGGCTTTTGCAGGGTGCTGATGTCCGGTGCCGCGCAGCAGGCGCCGCACGCGACGCACTGGTACACGCCGGGTGCCGGGTTGACTTCAAGGGGGATGACAGGAGGAGTCGTGCTCATACGTCTCCCATCATGGGCCAACATGTGAGGGCTTTCAATCGGCTTCGTCCTTTTTCGCCCATGACGCGGGGGCTTTTCCTGCGGCGTCATGGGACGTGGGCGGAGGCATGCGGCTGAGCGAGCCTTCTACCCGGCGGAGAAAGAGGAGAGGCATGCGCGGAATCATCGCTCTGGCAGGCATCGTCTTCCTCGTCGGCTGCGGCCATTCGACCCGCCCGGCGATCCCCGCCCCGCGGGTGGGGCCTGGGCCTGCGCTGGGCCCTGCGCCCTCGGCGTTTCCGGCCCTGGTCGTCCCGGCGGCGCGCTCGGCGGCCGATGCGGCCGCGGCCTACGCCCGCAACACCTCGGTCGTCGGCAGCGGCATGAGCGGGCCGAACGGCCTGGCCATCGACGCGGGCGGCAACCTCTACGAGTCCGACTACTACCGCGGGACGGTGACGCGGGTGACGCCCTCGGGCGAGACCAGCCCCTACGCCTCGGGGTTCAGCGGGCCGGCGGGCCTCGCCTTCATGCCCGACGGCAGCTTGCTGGTCGCCTGCTACGAGAGCCACCAGCTCGCACGCATCCAGCCGGGCGGCGGTGCGCACCGGCCCCTGGCCGCCTCGGGCCTCCAGAACCCGGTCTGGCCCGCCGTGGACGGCCGCGGCCGGATCTTCCTGGCCGACTACAACAACAACCGGATCGCTCGGGTCGCCGAGGACGGCAGCCTGTCCACCTTCGCGTCGGTCCCCGGGGTGAACGCGATCGCCGTCGATTCGCAGGACGCGCTGTGGGTGACGACCTGGTCGGGCGAGGTCGTGCGCCTTTCGCCGGACGGCAGCCGGATGAACGTCGCGAGCGGGATCGGCAGCGCCTGCGGGATAGCCTGGTCCCCGTCCTACCTGGCGGTGGTGACCTACGGCGGCGAGAACAGCCGGAACGGCAGCCTGTTGCTGGTGGACTTCAGCGGCCGGACCTACCCGGTCGCTTCGCCGCTCGATCGGGCCTCCTCGGTCCTCTTCGATCGGGAGGGGAACCTCTACACGGCCAACATCGGCGACACGGGCCTCAGGAAGTTCGCGTTGCGCTGAGCATGAAGGAGGATGCGCCATGGGAGGCGTCTTGCGTGGTTTACCCGGTGGGGTGCTGGTCGGGCTCTTGGCGGGCTGCGCCGCGGCTGCGCCCGGGGGCGGCCCGAGGCCCGAAGGGGAAAAGGCGGCCGTGCCCCGGGTGAGCGCGATGGTGCAGCCGCCCTCCACCCCCGCGCCGGGCGGCGGCCCCACGGCGTACCCGGCGGGGACCGCGTTCGCCACGGGGACCGTGAGCGTGAGCATCGGGAAGGGCGGGGTCTTCACGCCGGCGCACGTCTACCTGCGGCCCGGCACCCGGACCGTCATCACGAACCGGGACGCGCGCCCCCATTCCTTCGTCGGCTTCGGCGGGGCCACCGACGCCTACGGCTCCATCGCGCCGGGAGAGAGCATCACCAAGGAGTGGCACCACCCCGGCACCTGGACCTTCCGCGACACCCTGACGCCCAATGGGGGCGTCTTCACGGTGACGGACGTGCCGGGATAAGCAGGTCAGAATTGAGATTGGCGCCCACTTGAATCCCCGCCCCCCGGTGGGGCGGGGAGGACGCAGGCAGACGTTTGATTCAGGCAATACGTGCTTAGAACCCGAGAATCTCCTTGGCGCGGTTGAGGTTGCGGATGAACTCGGGCGAGGCGTCGGGGTTGCGATCCGGGTGGAAGGCCTTGGTCAGCATCCGGTAGGTGCCGCGCAGCTGGTCGGGGGTCGCGGTGGCGGTGGCGTGCAGGATGGCCAGGGCCCACTCGCGGTCCGGGTTGGCCTTGCTGACCGTGAAGCCGAACCTGGAGCGCCCCACGTTCGTGCCCTCGCGCCGGCCCTCTTCCCAGCCGTCGCGGCGGCCCCGGTCGTAGGCGTTCATGACGTCGGCGGCCGCCTCGGCCTTGCCTTCCTTGACGCCTCGCTCGTGGGCCTGGTTGACCTCCACCTGCAGCTCGGCGCGGCCCATCTGGCGGCCGCGGTCGTAGGCGTTGCGCGCCTCCTCGCCGCCGGCCTTGAAGCCGTCCTGGCGGCCGCGCTCGTAGGCCTCGGCCAGCTCGTTGGAGGTCTCGCGGCCGTCGCGCAGTCCGCGCTCGTAGGCCTGGTTGAGGTCCTCGCTGAGCTCGTTGCGGCCGGCTTCGCGGCCGCGCTCGTAGGCCTCGCGCAGGCCGCTCTCGACGGTCTCCTGGGTGGGCAGCTCGGCGAGGGCCTCCTGGCGGCCGCGCCGGTAGGCCTCGTCGGAGCTGTTGCTCGCCTGGCTCAAGAGGCGCTGGATGTCGTGCATGACCGTGTCCAGCGAGACGGGGTGGGCCTGGTCGTCGAGCGCCTCGGGGGCCGGGACAGCGGGCGTGATGAAGCCGACGCGCAGCTGCTGGAGCTGCTCGGCGCGTCGGCGGACCCGCTCGGCCTCGGCCGAGGCGATGGCCGTCTTCCACGCGGCCTCCTTGCTGAGGGCCGCGCGGGGGATGTCGCAGCGCCGCGCGATTTCGGTCAGGGTGATGGCGGTGGCGCCTTCCTGCAGCAGGTCGGTCAGGGCCGCCTGGATCTGCTCCCAGCGAAGTTCGCGGGTCGCGAGTCGGACTTGTTCGCTCATCTGAGAGATCGCCTCCGGGTGAAGTGACGATGGAGATTCCGCTTCCATCCTAGCCTAGCGCGCGGGCCTCGCGCCGTAACGGACGCCACACAACAGAAAGCGCGAGCGCGTCCCCCTCAAGAGTCGTGCGGCGCCGGGATGCGCAGATAACGTGCCGCCGCGACCAGGAGGGCGGCCCCCACCCCGGCGATCGCGATCCAGCCCGTCCCGGGCCGGACGTGCTCCACCAGGGCCTCGAGCCCGAGCAGGAAGCCCGTCATGACGAGGCTGACCACGATCCCGCCGTAGAGCCCCTTGGTGAAGATGGAGTTGAGCTCCTTGCGCGCGAGGTTCTTGACCATGTGCTCGATGGCCTGGGCGTCGGCGCCCCGGATCTTGCTCTCGACCAGGCCTCGCACGTCGATGAGCCGCGAGAGCCGAGGCGCCTCGCGCTGGGCCAGGGCGAG
This sequence comes from Pantanalinema sp., assembly GCA_036704125.1. Lineage (NCBI taxonomy): Bacteria > Bacillati > Cyanobacteriota > Cyanophyceae > Leptolyngbyales > Leptolyngbyaceae > Pantanalinema > Pantanalinema sp. The sequence goes on from DATNQI010000045.1 coordinate 20,462, forward strand.
GAGCTGCCGCTCGATGGTCCCGTGGATACGCGCAAGCCTTTCTTGGCCGAGCCGGTCGCGCAGGCGCCCGATGGGCAGGGCCAGCACGAAGGAGGCTCCCTGGCCGATCAGGCCCTGGAGCTGCCGCTGCAGGCCCGCCTCGCGCAAGAGGTCGAAGCCGAAGTCCACCGCCTCGCGGATGGGCCCTTCCTTGCTCGCGGCCTCGAGGTCGCCCTCGGCGAGGGCGCGCAGCCCCGCGGGCAGGAACTCCTCGAGCGGGGCCTGCCGGAAGCGCGTGAGGAGGTGGTCCACCCACTGCTGGAGGGTGGTGCGGGTCGCGTCGCTCGAGAGCACCCGGGCGACGAGGCCCTTGAGGTCCCGGCGCAGGTCGTCGGGGACGGTGGCGTAGCGCGCGCCGAGCGGGGTGCTCGCGATCTCGGTGATGGCCTGGTCCAGCTTCTGGTACAGGCGATCGCGGTTGGCCGGATCGTTCAGGCTCTCGCGGAAGCGCGCCACCTGGCCGGGGAGGATCTCGAGCACCTTGCGGCGGTAGTGGGCCTTGTTCTCCCGGTAGGTGGTGCGGATGAACCAGCCCACCAGCTCGTTGAGCAGGCCCTGGCGCGGCAGGTCCTCGACGAAGCCCTCGACGCTGTCGAGGACGTAGCGATCGAGCCAGGCCTGGGTGCCGGGGCGCTTGAGGGTCTCCTCGAGCGCCTTGAGCCAGTCGGGGATGCGGTGGCGGGCCTCCGAGCGCAGCCCGGCGAGCGCCTCGTCGGACAGGAGTTTCCCCGGCGCGCCGAGGCCCGAGAGCCAGGCGTCGATGCGCTCGGCGTTCAGCTCGGGCGCCTCGGCGAGGCCGCCGAGGCGGGTCTCGACCATCCGGCCGATGGCCTCCCACACCCCCGGGGCGAGCAGCTCGTCCATGCGCATGGCCTTGCGCTCGACCATCAGCCGGGTGAGGACCAGGGCGCAGCGCTCGCGGACCTCGGGGCTGTTGGCGAGCGAGGCCAGGTACTCGCCGCACCACGAGCTGAGCACGCGGATCTCCTCGTCCAGGGCGCCGGTGTCGCTCAAGAGCTCGCCGAGGAGCGCTCGGACCGAGGGCAGGTCGCGGTCGACGAAGCGATCCACCTCGCTTGCGACGTTCTCGCGGATCTTGGCGGCCATCTCCGGGCTGGTGATGAACGTGGCGAGCGTCTCTTCGGAGAGCAGCCGGTCGGCGATGGAGTTGGCGACCTGCCGGGCGAGGGCGTCCTGGCGCGCGGGCAGGACGCCGTGCAGCTTCAGGCCGGCGAAGCGCCTGGCGGTGTAGGGCCGAAAAAGGAGCTGGACCGCGCCGAAGTCCACCAGCCGGCCCGTGAGGCCGCCGATGATGACGGCAAGCAAGAGTTCATGCAGGAGCAGGGCGTCAATCATGCCGTTATTCTAGCCCAAAGCGCGGCTCAGCGCGTGAAGGGCACCGGCATCTGGCGCCGAAGCTCGCGGCGGCGGCTGGCGTTGCCCACGCCCTCCTCGTCGAGCATGCCGAAGTACTCGCGGTAGGCGTCCAGGTACGGTTCGAAGAGGTCCTTCATGGCCGCCTCGAGCGAGTCGACGTACGCGCGGCTCTCGGCCGGCTCGGCGAGGGTCCTGAAGAGGCGCTTGCCCCAGCCGGTGCTGCCGTACTTGGGCCGACGCACGAAGACGTTGCGCACCCGCTCGACGCGCGCCGGCGCGTAGACCAGGCCGCAGCGCTCCAGGTAGCGCAGGTCGTTGAGCAGCGCCCCCGACGCTCGCGTCCCGGCATAGCTCTCGGAGAAGCGCGGGGCCAGGATCGCGCGCAGGGCCGGGTGACGCAACAGCGTCAGCACCGCCTCGCGGCCGTCCAGGTAGATGCGCGGGTCGCCGACGGCGCGCGCGATGCTCTCGAGCGCCGCATAGCAGGTGAGGAAGAGCAGCGCCAGGCGCGAAGGGCCGTGGCCCACCTGCTCGGTCAACAGGTCGAGGGCCACCTCCTCGAGGGCCAAGAGGAGGCCGAACTGGACGCGATCGCCCCCCCACAGCTCGGCGAGGATGCCCTCGGCCTTGGTCTCGTCCATGCTCGCGTCGAGGCGGCGGTAGGCCTTCACCCACTCGGCGAAGTGCGCCGCGTCCGGCTCGATCTCGGCGTCGGAAGGGACGTACACCCGCAGGCCGATGCCCTCGAGCGAGGCGTCCACGATGCCCTGAACCGTGGGCAGCTCGGTCAGGCGGCCGTGCCAGGGGGCGTGGCCCGAGCGCGAGACGGGCAAGGGGTCGGTGGGCGGGCTGATCGAGAGGCGATCGACCAGGTAGCTGCCCCGGGTCTGGGCGTTGAGCCGAGCCTCGAGCTGCTGGGCGACGCTGCGGCCGGGCACCTGGAGCGAGCGCAGCGCGAAGCGCGCCAGGGGCGAGAGCACCGAGAAGTCGTAGGTGGTCAGCTCGCGGAAGGGCTCGCGGCCGCCCACCATGGCCGCCATCTGGCCCCACTCGAAGGGGGCGTGCTGGCGCAGGAACTGCTCGAGATCCGAGTCCTGGCCGACGTTGACCACCCGGTCGAAGACCTCTCGGCGCTCGGCGTCGGCGCCGTGCAGGGCCTGCCGGATGCAGCGCGCGAGCAGGAGGTCGCCCAGGCGGCTTCTGGGGTTGTTCTGGATGTTCGAGATGAGGTTGAAGCGCGCCGAGAGCAGCTGCGAGGCGACGTAGGTGTGCTGGGCGCTCAGCACCAGGCCCTGCTCCGGGTCCGGCACGTAGAGGTCCAAGAGCGACTGGGTGTCGATGCCGTGGGTGAAGCCGCAGTAGTAGTTGTCCCTCAGGACGTAGTCGATGCGGTCGGCGTCGATCTCGGAGTGGGTGAAGAAGTTGAGCTCGGCGCGCGGGTGCTCGCCGATGGCCACCAGGGCGATGTCGCGCCGGTCCAGGTCGCGGTACCCCGGGTGGCGCTCGAGGACCTCGCCGATCTCGGGGTCGGTCTCGACCAACAGGCGCGTGTGCTCCTCGTGGTCCAGGTAGTTGGCCAGAAAGGCGTACTCGGGCTCGGCGGCGTAGCGCCGGGCGGCGTCCTCGAGCGAGTGCGAGAACGGGCGGTGGCCCAGGTCGTGGCACAGCGCCCCCAGCCGGATCAGGCGCAGGTCCTGCTCGCTGAAGACCGAGCCGAGGTGCTCGGAAAGGAGCCATGCGGTGTGCATGGCTCCGATCACGTGCTCGTAGCGGGTGTGATGCGCGCCCGGGTAGACCACGTAGGCCATCCCCATCTGCCGCACCCCCCTCAGCCTGCTGAAGGGCCTGGTGCGGAGCAGGTCCCGCTCGCACGCGGTGAGCGGGATCAGGCCGTGGATGGGGTCCCGGACGCGATCGGTGAAGATCACGGCAGCAGCACGCCCAACAGGACGATCGCGACGCCCAGCAGGCTCTCACCGGCGATGAGGCCCGAGGCGATGGGGATCAGGTAGGCTTCCGACTGCTTGGCGTTCCACTTCTCCCAGATGAGCGCCAAGAGCGCGCCGAGGAACATGGAGATGGCGTTGGTCGCCGGGATGACCATCGAGAGGCCCAGGGCGCTGGCCGAGGGCACGAAGGCCTTGGCCTTCTTGGGGAGGGCCATCTCGATGAGGGGCAGGGCGATGCCGATGAGAGCGCCCACCAGCATGCTCACCTGGATGGTCGGGTGCAGGCTCGCGATGCCGTTGCTCAGGAGCTGGGCCACGCTCGCCCAGACCTGGGCGGCCGGGGCCGGGAACTTCTCGGAGCCGAGGACGTCGGCATTGGGGACCAGGACGTACCAGACGGGGACGACCACGGCGGTGCCGACGAAGATGCCCGCGAACTGGGCGAGGAACTGCTTGCGGGGGTTGGCGCCGAGCAGGTAGCCGCTCTTGAGGTCGGTCAGCAGGTCGGCGGCCGAGCCCGCGGCCCCGGCGGTGACCGTGGCGGTCATGAGGTTGGTGACGATGTTGGCCGGGGCCAGGATGCCGTAGGTGAGCTGGGTGATCTTGCCCATGGCGCCGATGGGGGTCGTGTCGGTCTCGCCCGTGACGCGGCAGGCGACCAGGCTGAGGAAGAAGGTCATGACGATGGCGATGAGGCTCATCCAGGGCCGCACGTGGAACGCGAAGTGCATGATGGCCATGACGCCGAGGGCCGCGATGGTCGTGCCCACCCAGAACCAGGAGTTGGGGACCTCGATGGCGGCCAAGGGATCGTCCTCACCGCTCGCGGCCGCGGCCTTCTTGGGGGTCAGGGCGCTCACGATGGTCTTCCACTGCATGGCGAAGCCCAGCAGGCCCGAACTCACCATCATGGACGAGCCCATCCAGAGGCTCCAGTTGCGCAGCGCCTTGGGCGAGGGGAAGAAGCCGGGCTCGAGGGCCGTCTTGGGGTCCACGCCGTGGGCGAGGAAGGCGGTGGGGAAGTGCTTGAGGACCTCGGGCAGGGTGATGCCGTAGGTGGCGATGGCCCCCAGCAGCATGGTCCAGCCGGTTTTCCAGCCCATCAGGGCGCCGGCGGCGACCATGATGGTCGAGGCCTCGAGGGTGAAGGTCCACTTTGCGATGGGCTGGCCCGCGATCTTGAGGAACGGGATGTGGAAGTCGGCGGGCAGCGCGGGCAGGCCCATCTTGAGCTTGCCAGCGAGCCAGGGCATGCCGTCGCGGGCCCATGCGACGATGGCGCCGAGCCCCATCATCTTGAAGAGGACGCTCGCCTGCTTGACGGCGTCGCCGCCCTTGGCGTGGAGGCTCTTGAGGGTGGTGGCCGCGGCCACGCCCGAGGGGAAGCGCAGCTGCTCGACGTTGATCATCTGGCGCTTCATGGGGATGGCCAGCATGACGCCCAGCATGGCCAGGAAGAAGGTCCAGCCCATGAGGGTCCAGAACTCCATGTTCGTCTTGGTGACGATCAGGTAGGCCGCGATCGCCGAGACCATGGTGCCGCCGGTCGAGTAGCCAGCGGCCGAGGCCGTCGACTGCATGGCGTTGTTCTCGAGCAGGGACATGTCCGTCTTGGCCAGCCCGATCTTGCGAAGGGTCGTCCAGATCGCATACGACAGGATGCACGCCGTGATGGCCACGCCCAGGCCCCAGCCGGTCTTGAGGCCGACGTAGAGGTTCGAGAGGGACATGACGGCGCCCAGCACGCTGCCCATGAGGACGGAGCGGACCGTGAGCTGGGGCATGCTGTCGCCCTGGTAGACGTTCTTGTACCAGTCGAGCTCGCGCTCGCGCGGCGTCAGCTCCGTCGAAGCGGCCGGAGCCTCTTCGTTGCCGAGGGTCGTGGACATGCAGTCGCTTCCTTTTTCAGACGGGATGGCCCGCTTACGGGCACGGGTGGGGAGGTGATCCCTGGATTGTAACATCCTCATAACCATGAGGTCTACGGGATCGCCGGCTCCCGGCCCTCAGAGGCAGTCAGACAGGGGAATCGCCGACACCTTGCCGGGTCTCGCCGCTTGTGTTAATCTCTTAACCAAGGCTTAATTTTGAGAGAAGAAGGAGTGCCGCGACGATGAACCGGATCCTTGTGGGTTGTGCCCTCGGCGTCATGCTGCTTTCCGGCTGCGGGGTCCGCCCGGTCAGCGCCCAGCAGGGCGTCGACGCCCGGGTGGAGGCCAAGGCCGAGGTGGGCAACGTCTCGGTCGCCGAGGCCAAGGCCATGATCGCCGCCAATCCCAAGCTGGTGCTCATCGATGTGCGCGAGGCCTCCGAGTTCGGGGCCGGCCACATCCAGGGGGCACTGCTGCGCCCGCTGCCTCAGGTCTCCAACTGGAGCAAGGGCCTCGACAAGGGCGCCGAGTACCTCCTGGTCTGCCGCAGCGGCCACCGCAGCGGCCTGGCCGCCGCGCGCCTGGTGAGCTCGGGCTTCGAGCACGTCACCAGCATGACCGGCGGCATGCTGGCCTGGACCGAGGCGGGCTACCCCAGCGTCGTCGGCGCCCGCTAGCTTCCTTTTCCCCGCTTCGCCACGCCGGCCGCCCAATGCAGGGCGGCCGGCGTGGCCGTTCTTGAAGTCCCGAGGAGATGGGCGTAGCATTGAAGCCAACAAGGAGGATTCAGCACCCATGACACTTCCGCAGCTCGAGGAGAGCCTCTACGCCCTGGTCGTCGAGACGGCGACCAACCTGCCCGCCGACGTGCGCGCGACCCTCGCCGCCGCCAGGGCCCGCGAGGACGCAGGCACCCGCGCGGGGATCGCTCTTGCGACCATCGCCAAGAACGTCGACATGGCGGCCGACAGCGTCCTGCCCATCTGCCAGGACACCGGCATGCCCACCTTCTTCGTCCACACCCCGGTCGGCACCGACCAGCTCGCGATCAAGGCGGCCATCCGCAAGGCCGTGGCCCGCGCCACCCACGACGGCAAGCTGCGCACCAACTCGGTCGACAGCCTGACCGGCGCCAACACCGGCGACAACCTCGGCCCCGGCACCCCGGTCATCCACTTCGAGCAGTGGGAGAAGGACGTCATCGAGGTCAAGCTGATCCTCAAGGGCGGCGGCTGCGAGAACAAGAACATCCAGTACTCGCTGCCCTGCGAGCTGCCCGAGCTGGGCAAGGCGAACCGCGACCTGGACGGCGTGCGCAAGTGCATCATGCACGCGGTGCACCAGGCCCAGGGCCAGGGTTGCTCGGCCGGCTTCATCGGCGTGGCCATCGGGGGCGATCGCACCTCGGGCTACGAGGAGGCCAAGCACCAGCTGCTGCGCGAGACCCACGACGTCAACCCCGATGCGCGCCTGGCCGAGCTCGAAAGCTACGTCATGGACAAGGCCAACGGCCTGGGCGTCGGGACCATGGGCTTCGGCGGCAGCGTGACGCTCCTGGGCTGCAAGGTGGGCGTCCTCAACCGCCTGCCCGCGAGCTTCTTCGTCTCGGTCGCCTACAACTGCTGGGCCTTCCGCCGCCTGGGGGTCGTCCTCGACGCCCAAAGCGGCGCCATTTGCGACTGGCAGTACCGCATCGCCGCCGACCAGGCCGCCCCCATGGCCCCCGAGGCGGCCGAGGCGGGCTTCGCCACCGGCCGCGAGGTCGTCTTGCAGGCGCCCATCACCGAGGAGCAGATCCGCTCCTTGCACGTGGGTGACGTGGTCGTCATCAAGGGGGCCATGCACACGGGCCGCGACGCGATCCACAAGCACCTGATGGATCACGAGCCCCCCGTCTCGCTCGAGGGCGGCGTCCTGTACCACTGCGGGCCGGTGGTGCGCAAGAACCCGGACCAGAGCTACGACATCCTGGCGGCCGGTCCCACCACCTCGATCCGCGAGGAGCCGTACCAGCACGAGGTCATCAAGCGCTACGGCGTGCGCGCGATCATCGGCAAGGGCGGCATGGGCCCCAAGACCCTCGCGGCATGCGCGGAGCACGGCGCGGTCTACCTCAACGCCATCGGGGGTGCTGCCCAGTACTACGCGGCCTGCGTCAACAAGGTCACGGGGGTCGACCTGCTCGAGTTCGGCATCCCCGAGGCCATGTGGCACCTGGACGTGGACGGCTTCAAGGCGATCGTCACCATGGACGCCCACGGCAACAGCCTCCACCGGGACGTGGAGAAGACCTCGGCCGAGAAGCTCGGCGAGCTGGCCGCGGCCGTCTTCTAGGCGCGCCGGACCGGGCGGGGGCGGTCGATCGATAATCTAATCGAATGCTATTATGATCGACGGGTTGGGACGGGCGCCATCGGTGCCTCGTCCTGGTCCCCGGTCCCCTTCTTCTTGAAGGAGCGCTCGTTGACGCCGGACGCCTCGCCCCCGGAACACATGCCGTCGCTCTTGCCCCGACCGTGCATCGCCGCCAGGGCCCATGCGACGGGCATTTGCACCTGGATCCTGCTGGCGGGCCCGGGATGGGGAAAGACGTGCGCGGCGCGCCTCATCGCCGATGCCCTCGGTCTGCCGCAGCACTGGCTCGATGCGGGACCGGGCGCGCTGGCGCGCCTGAACCGGACGCTCGCGCCGGGCGTGGCGGCTGCCCCCGAGGTCCTCGCCCGGCTCTTGAGCGACCGGCTGCGAGAGCGATTTCCGAATGGGGTTACCGTCGTTTTCGATCGGGCCGAGGAAGGGCTTTTCGCCCCGGCCTTCGTCCGCTTCATGCAGGCGTGGTTCGCACGGGTTCGCCTTCCCATTCGCACCGTCGTGACCAGCCGGCGGTGTCTCCCCGTCCGGCTCGCCCGCCAAATCCTCCAAGGCACGGCCGCCTATCTGGACGTCGAGGCCCTGCGCCTGTCCGAGGACGAGGTCCGAACCTGGCTTGCGGCCAAGCCCGCAGCCCTCGCCCAGGCGAAGGATCTGGCGGGGTGGCCCCTGGGTGTCGGGGCTCTGGCCATGAGCGGCGACTTGCCCTGTAATGAACACACGCTCAAGGGGCTGGTCCGCGAGGAGCTGCTCGGCCCGCTCCCGGCCGACCTGCGCGAGGTTGCCCTCGGGCTCTCGCTGCTCGCGAGCCCGACCGCCGAGGCCCTCCCCGTGCTGGGCAAGCCCCCTGAGGGCATCGAGGCCCTTCGCCGCTGGGGGCTGGTCGCGGGGGAGCCTCTCACCTGGCACCCGTTGGCCCGGCAGCTCCTGCGCGCCGAGTGGCACCAGACCCTGCCGCCGAGCGAGAAGGCCGAGCAGGCGCAGCGCGCCTCACGCTGGCTCGCCTCTAGGGACCCCGGGCAGGCCGTCGTCCTGCTGAGCGAGGCGGGCGACGAGGAGGCCGCCGTCGCCGCACTCTTCGCGCACGCCCCCGAGCTGCGGCTCTCGGGCCGGCTCGACCAGCTCTCGCGCCTGCTGGAGCGGTTCGACTCGCGACGGGCCCACGACCCTCGCTTGATCCTCGTCGACGGGATCCTGCTGGAGGCCAAGGGCTATTCCGCCGAAGCCCGAGCGCGCTACCGAGCCGCCGCCGACCGCTTCGAGCGCTCCGGCGATCGCCTCGGGCTGCTGGAGGCGCTGAATCAGCTCATGCGCCTCGCCTTCGACCGGGACGACCTCGAGGACTTCGAGGCCCTGCAAGCGACGGCTGGGCCGCTCGTGCCGAAGGGTGAGGTCCGGCACCGGGTCGAGTACCTCAACCTGCTGGGCTCTCACCGCTACGTCCAGGGCGACGAGGAGGCGGCAAGCCGCCACTACCTGGAGGTCCTGGACCTCCCCCACTTCGGCCAGTTCTCGGTCGCCGCCACCCAGCAATGCGCGGCCATCAACCTGGGGATCATCGAGCTGAACCGGGGCGAGCTCGCTCAGGCGACCCTGCACTTCAGGCATGCCCTCGCCCTCGGCGAGGCCTGTCGGTCCCGGCCCGCCATCCACCGTCTCGCGATCCTTTACCTGGCACTGCTCGCTCTCCACTTCGGCGATCGCGCCCAGGGCGAGGCCCTCTACGAGGCGCAAGCGGCCGAGGCTGCTCTCCTGGATCGGAGCTGGTCCCAGTGGCAGCTTCTCCTGCAGGAGGGCGATTGCCTCGTCTTGCTGGGCGACCACGACCAGGCCGAGGCCAAGTACCGGGAGGTCCTCGCCATCCTGAGCGCCGGTGGCGGCGCCAAGCGCCTCGACCTGGACAGCATCCTCTGCCGAATGGCGATCCTCCACCGCCGCCGCGGCGCGCCGCGCGCGGCGCTCGCCCTCCACGTCCAGACCGCTCGGAGCGCAGGACCCTGGTCCTACCATCGCGCGTACTTCCTCACGCAGTGGGGCCTGACCCTGCTCACGGCGAAATCGGAGGCCGAGGCCCTCGCGAAACTCGAGGCGGCCCATGCCGAGCTTTCGGGGCGCCCGGCGCGCCTGCTCGAACTCGACGTCCTCCTCCCGCTGGCGCTGGCCTTCGAGCGCACCGGTCAGAAGGAGAGGGCGGGCCAGGCGCTCGCCGCGGCCGTCGCCCTCATGCGTGAGCTGGGGGTGCTCTACGCGCCGCTCGCCCTGCCCGAGATCAGCGAGGCCCTGTGGGGCCTGCTCCTGGCGCACGGCCACCACGACCTGGTCGCCGAGATCGCGTCGCTGTTCCCGGACGAGGCGAGCGTCGTCCATGAAGCCCTGGTTCGCAATCTTGGGGCGGGCGGGTTGCTCGTGCCCCCCCTGCCGCCGCCGGCCCTTCGGATCCGCTGCTTCGGGAGCCTCGAGGTCCTTGTCGGCGACCTTCCTCCCATCCACTGGCCCCGCAAGAAGGCCAAGGTCCTGCTCGCTTTGCTGCTCTTCGCCCCCGAGGGCCTCAGCCGCGAGGCGCTGTGCGAGCTGCTCATCGATCCCAGCAGCGCCGAGCCCGAGCGCCACCTGCACGACCTCTCGAGCGCCCTGCGCAAGGCCCTCGAGCCCTCGCTCGCGCACCGGCACCCCTCGCGCTACCTGACGTTCAGGGATGGCTGGTACCGCCTCTCGCTGAAAGGTGCCTGGCTGGACGTCGCCGAGTTCGAGCGGGCCTACGCGCAAGGCAAGCGCGCCTGGGACGCGGGCGATCGCGATGCGGCCGTCGCCTCGTTCGAGGCTGCCATGCGGCTCTACCGCGCCGATCTGCTGAGCGAGACGGTCCTCCTGGGGTGGTTCGAGGCCGAGCGGCAGCACTACCGGGCGCTCGCCCTCGAGATGCTCGATCTGCTCTCGGCCCATCACCTTGCGGCCGAGCATCTCGAGCGGGGCCGGGCCTTCACCGAGCGCCTCCTGCAGCTCGACCCGACCTGCGAGGAGGCCCACCGCCGCCTCATGGCGCTCTACGGCCGTTTCGGCCAGCGCGAACTGGTGCGGCGGCAGTACGAGCAGTGCGCCCGGGCGCTCAGCGAGGCCTTCGGCGCAGCCCCCACCGACGAGACCCGGAAATTGCGCGATCGCCTCGTCCAGGCTTGAAGGCATCCCTGTTGCGAGTGAAATGCGGGTGGGTGCGTCTACGTTAGGGGGTGGTGTACTTACCATCCGTGCGTTGGCGGGCCTCTCTCCCTGCAAAGGACGCTTCTCATGCCCACTTCCACTCACCCGCAGCCGATCGTGAGCCGCCTTGCCCTCGCGCCCCGCCTCGCGCTGCTCCTGTCCGCCCTGTTGCTCCTCGGGGGCTGCCCGGGCGGCGACGACCTCGAGGGGACCGGCCTGGTTGCGCCCGGAAGCCCGGCCCCTGGCTCGACCACCAGCAACGGGCACATCGGCGGCGGCGTCGCCACCGGCTCGAACGACGCCACGCCCGTCCCCACTCCCACCCCGACCCCCGAGCAAACCACCCCGCCCGCGACCCCCAAGCCGACGGCGCCGCCCAAGGTGGCCATTGCGTCGGTCCAGGTCTCAGCCACCTACCTCCTGCTGTATCCCGTTCCCCAGGATCCCGCCAAGGGCCTCGGTTACCCGAGCGAGCAGGCCTTGTCCGGCGTGGCCCAGCGGGCGGATGGCTTCCAGGCCCCCGTCCGCTGGATCGTCAGCGAGCACCTGACCTACAGCGACGGCAAGGTCTCCACCAAGCCCACCACTCCGGCCGGCATCCACTACCTTCGCTGCGAGGCCGTCGACGACCCCAACGTCTTCCGAGACGTGGCCGTCGAGGTCCGTACGACCAGCAGCCTCGACGTGATCGTGCAGTAAGGGGCCAATCACCATGAACCGACTCCTCCCGTTCCTCGCGGCCAGCGGCCTCCTCATCGGTTGCCAGGCCCTCACCCCGCCCTCGGCGCAGGCCCCCGAGTTGCAGCAAGGGGCAACTGGCGCCCCCGGCGTCCTCAGTGTGGCGGTCCGCTGGCCCCTGCGCCGGGCTCAGGTGATCCCGCTGAGCACCCAGACCATCTGGCTCCAGGTCAAGAAGGCCGATCAACTGCTTTACTTCGCGCCGCTCGCGCGGCCCGAGGCCACCGACAGCCTCATGGTCGCCGAGGCGAGCATCCAGCTGGACGCCGCGAGCGGGCTCACTGTCCAGGCGGACGCCTTCCGCACGGGGCAGGCCTCGACCGATATCCCCATCGCGAGCCGGCGCGTGGAGAACGTCAGCCTCCTGGCCAATCAGCGCACCGCGGTGGTGCTCGATCTGGTCGCGGCCTTCACCCCCCAGGTCACGAGCGTCACCCCGGACAACGGCGGGCCCGGCGTGGTGGTGAGCCTTGGGGGGGCCTTCAGCCCGAGCGGCTCATACGAGCTGCTTCTCAGGGACGCGCGGGCCTTCGGAAGCCTGACGGGATCTCAGGTGCGCGCGACAGCGCCATACGGCGCTCGCTCGGGCCCCGTTCGGGTCCTCGACGACGGGGTGCCCTCGGCGGCGGGGCCGACCTTCCGCGTCCTCTCGCGCCTCGATGTGACCCCTCAGGCCCCCCGCACCACGATCGGCACCCCCGTCGCCTTCCGGGTGCCGAGCGCCGAGGACACCGAGGGCGTCGCCGTCTTGAACCCGACCGTGACCCGCTGGAGCCTGATCGACCCGGCCAAGCTCAATCTCCCGGGCTCGGCGGCAAGCACCATCGGGACCCTCTCCCAGGACGGGACGTTCACCGCCACGTCCCCTGGGACCGCCTGGGTCTACGCCTGGTCGGGCTACCTCAGCGCCACCACCTCGATCACCGTCGACTGAGGGGAGCCGATCCGCGTGAGCCTTGATCGCATCCAAACTAGGCTTAGCCATTAGCGAGCCCTCTTTCGGGCTCGTCATCGACCGGAACATTCGCAGGCGCCGTCATGCCGACGGCGCCTGCGAATGTTTTGCGAGTGGTGGGCTGTAAAATCGACGAGCGACGGTTTGTGCGTCGCGCCGGCACGATGCCCGGCGCGGATGAGGCCAGTCACGTGGTAGCGGGCGCGTCATCACAGCGGCAAGGAACGCGCCGGAGGAGCACGCATGAGGCGAATGGTTGAGAACGGTCGTGCGATCGCCCGGCAGGACCGGTGGCGCCGCCTGGTGCCGGGGCTGCTCGTCGTGGCCTTGCTGATGCTCTCGCTGAGCGCCTGCCGTCTGCCCGGCGGCACCCCCGTGCTCGGCGCGGGGGCCGGTGCGCCGGCTGCCACCGGCGATGTCGCCCGCGAGGCGCCCCCGCTGTCGGGGCGGGCCTACTTTGCCAGGCGTGCCGCCCAGGCGTCCATGGACGACGTGGCCATCGGGGCGACCGTGTCCCTGATCAACACGGGGTCCAACACGACCGTCGCCACGGGCCTGACCGACGCCCAGGGCCGCTTCTCGATCGCCCTGCCGCGCGGCTTCGTCTTCGACAACACCGCCACCTACTACATCGAGGCCTACAAGGGCCTGAATGGCAACCAGCCGGGTCACGACGTCGCGCGGGTGCGCACCGTCGCCAAGCTGGTGAACGGCGCCTGGTTGACCCTCACCAACGGCGCCGCCGACGGCGACGTCGTGGTGGGACCTGCCAGTACGGCCGTCGCCCTGGGGGCGGCCCTGCGCAAGGGGACGGCCACCCCGGTCGACTTTGACGCGCTCATCGGGAAGCTCTCGGGCAATGTCTTCTCGCCGGTCCCCAACCTCTCGGGGGCGGACTTCACCGCCCTTTTCACCATGGTCCAGGAGGGCCTCATCGAGAACCGCGACCCGGTCCAGACCATCGGGTACGACTCGATCGAGGGCGTTTTCGAGCGGGTCGACGTGGCACCCAGCCAGTTCGCGGTCGAAAGCATCAGCCCGACTTCGGGCGTCGTGGGCAGCACCGTGACGATCACCGGGCGCGGCTTCTCGAAAACGGCCAGCGACCACATCGTGCGCTTCAACGGGGTGCCCGCGGTCCCGGAGGCGTCCACCGAGACGACCCTCACGGTCCGGGTGCCGCCGGGGGGCACCTCGGGCACCACCACCGCCCAGCTCCGGGGGGTCATCACCCTGGGGCCGATCTTCACGGTGCAGGTGGTGGTCGATTCCTTCGCGCCCGCCTCGGCGGCGCCAGGGGCGAGCATCACCCTGACCGGGTCGGGCTTCGACCTGGCGGATCTGTCCAAGAACGCGGTGCGGTTCGCGGGCGGGGCAATGGGGACCGTGACGGCGGCCACGGCGACGACGCTGACGCTGACGGTGCCCTCGGGCGCGGTCAGCGGGCCCCTGAGCGCTTCGGTCTCGGGCAGCCAGACCGCGATCGCCACGCCCCTCACGGTGCCGGTGAGCGTGACGGGGCTCAACCCCTTCGTGGTCCGGCCGAGCGGGACCTTCACGGTCACGGGGACGGGCTTCGGCTCGAGCGTGGCGAGCGTGTCCGCGTCGGTGGCCGCTCAGGCGTGCCAGGTGCTCGCCGCGAGCCCCGCGAGCCTGACCCTGCGGGCGCCGGGCTCGGAAATGACGGGGGCCCTCTCGGTGACGGTGGAGGGCCAGACGGGGACCAGCGCCACGAACCTGCGGGTGTTCGTCGGCCTCTCGCCCGACGCGACCATCGCGAAGCTCGCGGGCTCGAGGCTCGCCCCCCCGGGGACGCTCGCGACCAACTGGGGCCTGTCCCCCAACGGCGGAGTGACGTTCGACAGCAGCGGCAACTACTACTTCTGTGCGAGCAACGCCGTCTACAAGGTCGACACGGCGAACCGGCTCTCGATGGTGGCAGGCCAGTACGACGGCGGCTTCTCGGGGGACGGGGGGCCTGCGCTCAACGCCAAGCTGAACTCTCCCAACGACGTCGCGGTGGACGGCGAAGGCAACGTCTACATCGCCGACGCGAACAACTACCGGGTCCGGAAGGTGGACGCCACGGGCGTCATCACCACCATCGCGGGCACCGGCACCAGCGGGTACTCGGGAGACGGCGGCTCGGCGCTCACCGCCCGGTTCAATTACTGTCCCAGCATCGAGGTCGACGGCGCCGGCAACCTGTACATCGCGGATGTCTTCAACTACCGTATCCGGCGGGTGGCTGCCAGCGGTATCGTCTCGACGGTGGTGGGCACCGGGGTGCAAGGCTGGTCCGGGGACGGAGGGGCCGCCACCGAGGCCAACATCGACTACCCTATCGGCCTGGCCTTCGACGCCGCCGGGAACCTGTACTTCGCCGACTACACACGCCACGTCGTGCGGAGGGTGACGCCCGCGGGCGTCATCTCGACCGTCGCTGGCGCTGGCGGCGCCGGTTTCTGGGGAGACGGCGGCCTCGCGACCAGCGCCTACTTGAGATACCCGCGCGACGTCGCGGTGGATGCCGGGGGCAACCTCTACATCGCCGATGCCGACAACCACCGCATCCGCAAGGTGACGCCCGACGGCACGATCACCACGATCGTGGGGACCGGCGGCAACGTTTACTCCGGGGACGGTGGGGCCGCCGTGAACGCGGGGATCCCGTACCCGAAGGGCGTGGCGCTCGATGTGAGCGGGAACCTCTACATCGCCCAGGACTATCGCGTCCGCAAGGTCGATCTTTCCGGCAACATCGCCACGGTGGTCGGGAACGGCAGCAGCACCTGCTCGGGGGACGGCGGTCCTGCGCTCAACGCCCAGTTGTATTCCCCCGCCGACCTGAAGCTGGATGCGGCCGGTAACCTGTATGTGGCCGATACCAACAACAACCGCATTCGAAAGATCGATCCCGCCGGGATCATCACGACGGTCGCGGGGAATGGGGCCTCGGGCTTCGCGGGGGACTCGGGCCCCGCCGTCGATGCCAAGCTCAATTCCCCTTACGCCGTGGCGGTCGAGGCGGACGGCAGCCTCTACATCGCGGATACCTACAACAACCGGGTGCGCAAGGTGGCTCCCGACGGCACCATCTCGACGATCGCCGGCGACGGCACCAGCGGCTACGAGGGCGACGGCGCTGCCGCGGCGAGCGCCAAGATCGGCAACGTCTACGGCCTCGCCCTGGACGCGGCCGGCAACCTCTACCTGTCGGATTCCTCCTACAACGTCGTGCGCAGGGTGACGCCCGGCGGGGTCATCTCGACGGTGGTCGGCACGGGCACGGCCGCCTACGGCGGGGACGGGGGGCAAGCCGCCAACGCCCAGCTCAGGAATCCGAACGGCCTCGCCTTCGACGCGGCGGGCAACCTCTACATCGCGGACAACGGCAACCATCGGATCCGCAAGGTGACGCCCGGCGGCATCATCTCGACCGTCGCGGGCACCGGCATCAACGGTTTCACCGGGGACGGGGGCCCCGCGACCAGCGCGCGCATCTATTCGCCGACGGCCCTGTGCCTCGACTCGGCCGGCAATCTCTACTTTGCCGACGCAACCAACTACCGCATCCGGAAGGTGACGCCCGAGGGCATCATCAGCCCGGTCGCGGGCACAGGCGCCAGCGGGTATGCGGGCGATGGCGCCGCCGCTCTGGGGGCTCAGCTCGGCTATCCGCGCGGCGTGGCGGTGAACAGCGCGGGCACTCGCCTCTACCTCGGCGACAACACCTATCACAGCCTCCGCGTGATCGAGTAAGGGGATGGACCCATGCGACGACTGATTGCGATGCTCCTGTCGGGCCTGCTCGTGGCGGGCTGCCGGCTTCCGGCTGCGGGTCCCTTCGCGTCCACCTCGCCGGTGGGGGGGCATG
Organism: Pantanalinema sp.; assembly: GCA_036704125.1. Classification (NCBI taxonomy): domain Bacteria; kingdom Bacillati; phylum Cyanobacteriota; class Cyanophyceae; order Leptolyngbyales; family Leptolyngbyaceae; genus Pantanalinema; species Pantanalinema sp. The sequence goes on from DATNQI010000045.1 coordinate 36,833, forward strand.
CCGGGGTCGCGGCCCCCGACGAGGCGCCCGCCGTCCTGGAAGGGCGGGTCTGGTTCGCCGCGCGCCGAGCGCAGGCGACGATCGAGGACGTGGCGGTCGCCGCCACCGTCTCGCTCATCAACACGGCGACCAGCCTGACCATCTCGACCGGCCTCACCGATGAGCAGGGGCGCTTCCGCATCACCATGCCCAAGGAGTTCCGGGCCGACGCCACGGCCACCTACTACCTGGAGGCCTGCAAGGGGCTCAACAACAATCAACCGGGCTCTGCCATGGCGCGAGTGCGAACCGTCGTGAAGTACGCCAACGGCGGCTGGGTGAGTCTCTCCAGCGCGGCGCCCAACGCCCCGATCGTCGTGAGCCCCGCGACCACGGCGATCGCCCTGGGGGCCGCCCTTCGCAACGGCACCGACGACGATGTCGAGATCGGCGACCTGATCGGCAAGCTCTCGGAGAGCGGCTTCACTCCGGTGCCCAACCTTTCGGCGGCCGACTTCAACGCCCTGGTCGGCATCGTGAGCCAGGTGCTGGCGGACGAGAAGGACCCGGTGCGCTTCACTGGCCTGGACACCACGAGCGGCACCTGGAAGCCGCTCGAGCGCTATGCGCCGCTGCTCGAGGTGACGGGGGTGAGCCCGACCACGGGCGTCGTGGGCAGCACGGCCACGTTCACGGGCACGTCGTTCAGCATCACGCCCTCGAACAACGTGGTGCGCTTCAACGGCACCCCCGCCGCCGCCGACCAATCGACGGGCACCACCCTGTCGGTGCGGGTGCCGCAAGGCGCCTCGTCCGGCGAGACCACCGTCCAGGTCGGGAACATCATCACCATGGGGCCGATCTTCACGGTGCCGGTGCTCGTCGATTCGTTCGCGCCCGCCTCGGCGGCCCCCGGCTCGAGCATCACCCTGACGGGGTCGGGCTTCGACATGGCGGTGCTCTCGAACAACGCCGTGCGGTTCGCGGGCAACGCCATGGGGACGGTGACGGCGGCGACGGACACGACGCTGACGGTGACGGTGCCCTCGGGGGCGGTGAGCGGGCCCCTCGGCGTCTCGGTGTCCGGCACCTCGACCGCGCCCGCGAGCCCGCTCGTGGTGCCGGTGAGCGTGACGGGGTTCACCCCGCCCGTGGTGAAGCCGAGCGGGACCTTCACGGTCACGGGGAAGGGCTTCGGTTCGGTGGCCGCGAGCGTCTCGGCGTCGGTGGCCGGGCAGGCGTGCCAGGTGCTCGCCGCGAGCCCCGTGAGCCTGACGCTGCGCGCCCCCGGCTCGGAAATGGTGGGGGCCCTCTCGGTGACGGTCGAGGGTCAGACGGGGACGAGCGCGACGAACCTGCGGGTGTTCGTCGGCCTCGCGGCCGATGCCACCATCCAGACCGTCGCGGGCGGCGCCAAGCTTCCGCCCGCCGGCATCGAGGGGACCGCGTGGGGCCTCGAGTCGGTCAAGGGCATGGTCCACGATCCCCTGGGCAACGCCTATTTCTGTAGCGGGAACGCCGTCTTCAAGCTCAGCTCGACCAACCAGCTCTCGGTCGTGGCGGGGACCAATGTCTACGGCTATTCCGGGGACGGCGGCCTCGCGACCGCCGCCCAGCTCAACGATCCGTGGGGCCTCGCGCTCGACTCGGCGGGGAACCTCTACATCGCGGATACGTCGAACCATCGCATCCGCAAGGTGGATGCCGCGGGCATCATCACCACGGTCGCGGGCTGCGGCACCAGCGGGTTCTCGGGCGACGGGGACGCCGCGAGCGCCGCCAAGCTAGATGCTCCCTCGGACGTTGCGGTGGATGCCGCCGGAAACCTGTACATCGCCGACACCTATAACTACTGCGTTCGCAAGGTCGATGCCGGCGGGCTCATCTCGACCGTCGCGGGGCACGGCGATTCCTACGGCTTCCCGAACGACGGGGTCCCGGCCGTCGATGGCTACCTCGGCAACAACGTCCGCGGGGTGGAGGTGGACGCGGCGGGCAACCTCTACATCGCTGATGCCCGCTACGACCGGATCATGAAGGTGGATGCCGGCGGCATGATGACCGCCTACGCGGGCACCGGTACGACCGGCTACACGGGAGACGGAGGCGCCGCGACCAGCGCGACCCTCAACACTCCGTACGGCCTGAATATGGACGCAGCGGGCAACCTGTACATCGCCGAGTATGGCAACCACTGCGTCCGCAAGGTGACGCCGGGAGGCACCATCTCCACGGTCGCGGGGACAGGCGCGTACGGTTTCTCGGGGGATGGGGCGCAGGCCAGCGAGTCCAAGCTCAATTCCCCCAACGCCGTCTCGGTGGATCCCACCGGCAAGCTCTTCATCGCGGATTACAGCAACTACCGACTCCGCCAGGTGGATGCGAGCGGGGTGATCTCGACCATCGCGGGGAATGGCCTCTACAGCTACGGTGGGGACGGCTACCAGGCGACCAGCGCGAAGATGGGCGGGCCCAGCGATGTGGCCTTCGACGCGGCGGGCAACATGTACGTCACCGAGCTCTCCAACTACTGCGTGCGGAAGGTGACGCCGGGGGGCCTCATCTCTCGGGTCGTCGGGACGGGGGTCGCGGGGTACGCGGGTGACGGCGGCCCGGCGAACATGGCCCAGCTCTCGGGCGCCTCCAGCCTCGCCTTCGACGCGGCGGGCAACCTCTACATCTCGGACTCCAACAACCACCGGATCCGGAAGGTGGACGCGAGCGGGACCATCTCTACCGTCGTGGGCACCGGCACCTTCGGCTACGGCGGGGACGGCGGCCCTGCCGTCGATGCCCAGGTCGCATATCCGCGAGGGCTCACCTTCGACAAGGCGGGCAACCTCTACTTCGCGGACACCAACAACCACCGGATCCGGAAGGTCGACACCTCAGGCAACATCTCGACCGTCGCCGGCACCGGCGTCGCGGGGGGAACGGGGGACGGCTTCCAGGCCACCAGCGCTCAGTTGCGGAATCCGATGGACGTGGCCTTCGATTCGGCGGGCAATCTCTACATCGTGGATGCCAACAACCACTGGATCCGGAAGGTCGACGGCAGCGGCGTCATCTCGACCTTCGCCGGCAGTTCGATGGGCATCTCGGGGGATGGGGGGCCGGCGATCGAGGCCCAGCTGAGGGCCCCCCGGAGCCTGGCCATCGACGTCGCGGACAACGTGTACATCCTGGATGGTGGGAACCGCCGGGTTCGCATGGTGGATCGCCTGGGGGTGATCACCACCGTCGTCGGGGGCGGGGCGGGCGGAGACGGCGGGCTGGCCACCGCGGCACAGCTGCTGATAGCGATTCCCGCCACGCAGCCGGCTGGGCTCGCGATCGACCCCACGGGCCGGGTGCTCTACGTGGCCGAAACCCAGGGGCCCAGGATCCGCAAGATCCAGTGACCCGGAGGGGGGCGTCGCCGACGCCCCCCTCTTCGCACGGGTCACAGGAAGATCGAGCTCTGGTGCGGGATGTGCCCGCTGCGGCTGGCCGCGTGCGGCCGGCTCTCGGCCATGCTCGCCTGGGTGACCTTGACCAGCTCGATAGTCTGCTGGTGCAGGTCCTCCAGCGAGCGCGAGTTGCAGTAGCTGAGGCCCGAGCGGATGCCGCCCTCGAGCTCGTGGACCAGGGGCGCGACCGAGCCCTTGTAGGGGGTCAGGGTCGAGATGCCCTCGGGGGTGCGATCGCTGCCGACCTTGGCCTGGGCGCCCGCCGAGGCCATGCCGCGGTACATCTTGTAGCTCTGGCCGTTCTCGGTGATGACCTCGCCCGGGGCCTCGTCGGTGCCCGCGAACAGGCTGCCTATCATGACGCTGTCGGCGCCGGCGACCAGCGCCTTGACGATGTCGCCCGAGTTGCGGATGCCGCCGTCGGCGATG